>NZ_CP110112.1:30000-257344 GCF_025960285.1 Sphingomonas sp. R1
CAAGGGTTCCTGCGGCGAAGATGTAACGGGGCTCAAGACGTGCACCGAAGCTTAGGGTGTGCAGCAATGCACGCGGTAGCGGAGCGTTCCGTAAGCCTGTGAAGTGGAAGGGTAACCGACCATGGAGGTATCGGAAGTGCGAATGCAGACATGAGTAGCGATAAAGAGGGTGAGATGCCCTCTCGCCGAAAGACCAAGGGTTCCTGCGCAAGGCTAATCCGCGCAGGGTGAGCCGGCCCCTAAGACGAGCCCGAAGGGGGTAGTCGATGGGAACCACGTTAATATTCGTGGGCCTGGTGGTGTGTGACGGATTGCGTGTGTTGTCAGCTCTTAACGGATTGAGCTGGCTTCGAAGCAGTCCCGGGAAATAGCCCCACCGTATAGACCGTACCCGAAACCGACACAGGTGGTCAGGTAGAGTATACCAAGGCGCTTGAGAGAAGTGTCCTGAAGGAACTCGGCAAATTGCCTCCGTACCTTCGGAAGAAGGAGGCCCAGCATAAGCGCAAGCTCTTGCTGGGGGCACAGGCCAGGGGGTAGCGACTGTTTAGCAAAAACACAGGGCTCTGCTAAGTCGGCTTCAAGACGACGTATAGGGCCTGACGCCTGCCCGGTGCCTGAAGGTTAAGTGGAGGAGTGCAAGCTCCGAAATGAAGCCCAGGTAAACGGCGGCCGTAACTATAACGGTCCTAAGGTAGCGAAATTCCTTGTCGGGTAAGTTCCGACCTGCACGAATGGCGTAACGACTTCCCCACTGTCTCCAGGACATGCTCAGCGAAATTGAATTCTCCGTGAAGATGCGGAGTACCCGCGGTTAGACGGAAAGACCCCGTGCACCTTTACTGCAGCTTCAGAGTGGCAGTGGAGAACAACTGTGTAGAATAGGTGGGAGGCTTTGAAGCACCGGCGCCAGCTGGTGTGGAGCCACCAAGTGAAATACCACCCTGTTGTTCTTTACTGTCTAACCTCGTACCGTCATCCGGTACAGGGACCCTCTGTGGCGGGTAGTTTGACTGGGGCGGTCGCCTCCTAAAGAGTAACGGAGGCGCGCGAAGGTTGGCTCAGGCCGGTTGGAAACCGGCTGTTAGAGTGCAATGGCATAAGCCAGCCTGACTGCGAGACTGACAAGTCGAGCAGAGACGAAAGTCGGTCATAGTGATCCGGTGGTCCCTCGTGGAAGGGCCATCGCTCAACGGATAAAAGGTACGCCGGGGATAACAGGCTGATAACCCCCAAGAGCTCATATCGACGGGGTTGTTTGGCACCTCGATGTCGGCTCATCACATCCTGGGGCTGGAGCAGGTCCCAAGGGTTTGGCTGTTCGCCAATTAAAGTGGTACGTGAGCTGGGTTCAGAACGTCGCGAGACAGTTTGGTCCCTATCTGCCGTGGGCGTCGAAATTTGAGAGGAGTTGACCCTAGTACGAGAGGACCGGGTTGAACATACCTCTGGTGTACCAGTCGTTCTGCCAAGAGCGCAGCTGGGTAGCTATGTATGGACGGGATAACCGCTGAAAGCATCTAAGCGGGAAGCCTCCCTCGAGATAAGATTTCATAGAGCGGTCGAAGACCACGACCTTGATAGATCGGATGTGGAAGCGCGGTAACGCGTGGAGCTAACCGATACTAATTGCTCTTTTCGCGCTTGAGAGTTTCACACCCCCATCGACAACCCTGGGTTGTCGCAATGCAGGGTGGATGAACATTCCAGCCTTTGACAGTGCACGATTTGAAACCCAATTTCCCCCTTCGCCCACACCGGCTTCATTGCTTGGTGGCCATAGCGTCTGTGACCCACCCGATCCCATCCCGAACTCGGCCGTGAAACCAGACAGCGCCGATGGTACTATTGCTCAAGCAATGGAAGAGTAGGTCGCCGCCAGGCATTGAAGCCGGTGTCGGCAAAGGTACGGAAACCAAAAACCCATTCACATGTCCCCCGTTCGCCCTCCTAAGGGCACCAGCTTTGGCGCGGGGTGGAGCAGCCCGGTAGCTCGTCAGGCTCATAACCTGAAGGCCGCAGGTTCAAATCCTGCCCCCGCAACCAAATCATACAGAAAAAGCCCCGGCGACATACCCGCCGGGGCTTTTCTGCGTCCACACCACGGCCAGCAGAAACAACGCCGGCAGGTCGTCCGTCGTGTCTACTGCCACCGCCCATCCGACGTCGTCAGCACGATCCAATCGATCACGCCGCGGATGATCCGTATGCCTCCAGACGACTATCCTCTGCCGTGTACGCGTCGAGGTCATTCTCGATCTTATCGCGATAGAATTGCGAAAGGCGGGCGCGGAGCGAGTCTGGCGCCTCGTCGTTGCGCAGCACCCGCATCATCGCCCTGAGATCCGACTCGCGTCTCCCAAGCCCATTGCGTTTGCCGCGAACGAGTGCACTATCTATGCGTTACCGATTCGCAGGACGGCCAATGGAGCGCGGCGACGAGTCCGTCGCGCAGCCACGCGCCCAGCCAGCCGCCGGCGATGGCAGCGCTGGCTGCTTCGCCATGCTCGACGGCAAGGGCGGTGCAAAGTGCGCCGAATGGCATGCCCGCCTCCAGCTGAAGGATCGCCGTCGCCTCGGCTTGCTCAGTCGTGCGGAAGCTGGGGTTGAAGCCGTCCCGCCAGAGCAGGATGGAGCAGGCGGCGGGCAGGCGCTGGGCGTCAGGCGGAACGGTGCCGCCGACAAGCGACTGCCACAGGGCTGCAGCATTCGTGGTCACGGGCAGCATGGCGAGGCTGGGAACGAATAGGAAGCGGGCCGTCTCCCACTCCACCGCGCCGATCGCATCTACGGAGACGGGGGCAATGTCTGGGGTGGTGAACGCTGCCGCCAGCGCCCAATCGATCCGCGCCAGCTCGGCGCATTCTGGATCGTCGGGGTAGAGGGCCGCGACGGTATCTGGAAAGTCCGCACCATAGGCGTCGAGCGTCCAAGTGCAGGGCGGGGCGATCTCGATATGCTGTGCGGCGGCGGCAAGGAAGGCCGTCTCGCCCAGCCAGCGCTGCAGCTGCGGAAAGCTTCCCTCGAGCGCGCCGATCAGCTGGCTGCGGTAATTGTTGAGATAGACATCAAGACCCGGACCGCCGCCGAGCCGCGTCGCCGCATCCGGACATTCAGACTGCAGCCAGCGGCCGAAATCCGCCTGAAGCGCCGCCAGCATCACGCCGCCATCTCCAGCGCGGCAATGGCACGCGCGCGACCGAGTTCGGCGAGCAGCTCGGCCAGTGGGGGAATGGCGTCGTCGCGCTCGATCATGGTCGCGACCGGGCCGACGCGCTCCAATGCTTCGGCATAGAGCGCCCAGACGGGATCGGGCACAGGCTGGTCGTGCGTGTCGATCAGCAGTGTCTCGCCGCGGCTGTGCCCGGCAAGGTGGATCTGCCGCACGCGCGCGGCGGGGATGCCCGCCAGATAGGCGTGGGCGTCGAAGCCATGGTTGGCCGCGCTGACGAAGATGTTGTTGACGTCGAGCAGCAGTTCGCAACCGGTGCGCGTGCACAGCGCATCGAGAAACGCCCATTCGGTCATGTCCGCACCGTCAAACGCGATGTAGCTCGACGGATTCTCGATCAGCATCGTGCGGCCGAGCGCGGTCTGGGCGGCGTCGACATTGTCGCACACGGTGCGCAGCGCTTCCTCGGTATAGGGCAAGGGGAGCAGGTCGTGCGACTGGAAGTCGCCGAAGCGGGTCCAGCAGAGATGATCGGAGACGAACAGTGGCTCGACCGCGTCGACCAGCGCGCGCAGGCGCTGCAGATAGTCGCGGTCCACGCCGTCGGCCGAGCCGACCGACATCGACACGCCGTGCAGCGCCACCGGATGGCGTTCGCGCACCCGGCGCAATATGTCGCGGGGGCGGCCGCCGGGGACCATGAAATTCTCGGAAATGACTTCGACGAAGTCGACGGGGACCGACGCCGCAGCCTCCAGAAAAGCGGCATAATGCGGCTTGCGCAGCCCCAGGCCGAAGTGATGCGGATGGGGCATGCCCTTCCTCCTTCAAAACGGGGCGGCCCGGCGGGGAGGCCGGGCCGCCGGGCGCCTTACTTCGGCTCGGTGAGGCTGCCGCCCTGCGCCTTGCAGGCCTTGGCGGTCACCGCCTTGAAGCCCTGGCCCTTGCACTCGTTCTGGCCCTTGCAGTCATGATTGCCCGACTTGCAGTCCGACGTGCCCTTGCAGCTGTTGATGCCGTAGCAGTGGACGACCTTGTCCGCGGAAGCGGCCGGGGCCGCAACGCTGACGCCGGAGAGCGCGACGAGGGCGGCGGTGGCGGCGATGCTGGCGCCGGTCTGGAGCGTGATCATGGCGTGGTTCCCTTGGATGGATTGGTGCCGGTTTGGCCTTCCCTTTACGGGCCGGCGCCGGGGCCGGTTACACACTCACCACCGCAGCACGCGCGGTCCCAGCAACGCCCCAAGCCCGGTCGCCAGCAGGATGCCGAGGCTGTACCAGGTCAGCACGAACACCGCGGCAACTTCGTCGCAGTGGAGGCAGTAGATGGTGGCGGCCCAGGCGCCCGCCGCCAGCCCGGCGGCGGCCCCCGCCGCGCGCAGGTTGGTCGGCGCCAGCTTGCGGAACGACCAGAGCAGCCCGAGGAAGATCGGCACCGCGAGCAGCAGCACCCGCCACGGGCAGCGGTTCCAGCTGCCGCCCAGCCACATCGACAGCCAGTCGCGCATCGGCGTGCGCGACATTTCCGCGATGGCGAGCGCCGCGAGCAGCAGGATCGGCAGCGCCAGCGGCCACAGCATGCGCAGCGATCCGCCCTCCGGCCGGGCCAGCCGCACCGTCGCCGCGACGGCGATCAGCCCGAGGGACAGCGTGTAGATCCATTTCATCCAGAAGGAGAAGCCGAACATCGCCTGCGGAAAGTCCGGCCGCATGCCGAACAATGCGACGACGAGCCCAAGGCTCACCACACCGCCGCCGGCGATGCCGAGCGCAATGCGGCGGCCAATAAAGCGCGGTGGGATGGGCGGAACGTCCGCCGATAGTGACGCGATCAGCCGCTCGGTGCTGACGCTGTCGGGATCGTGCGCCATCATTCGCGCCCCCGCAGCCGCGCCGCGAGCGCCTTGAGCCCGCGATGGACGGAGACTTTGACGTCGGACTGACCGATCTGCGCGCTCTCGGCCGCTTCGGCGACGCTCAGGCCGTCAAGATGCGTGTCGCGGATCGCGCGCGCCTGTTTGCCCGAAAGGCCGGACAGCAGCCGGTCGACATCGACACGCGCGGTCACCGCCTCCTCAAAGCCTTCGGTTATCAGGATCGCCTCGACTTCCTCGATCGGCACCGAAATCCGGCGCCGTCGGAGATGGTCGATCAGCCGGTAGCGTGCAACGGCGTAAAGCCAGGCGGTGAACGGTCGATCGCGGTCATAGGTGCCGCGCTTGGTATGAATGGCAATCAGCGTTTCCTGCACCAGATCCTCGATATCCTCATCCCCCCGCATTCGCCGACGAAAAAAGCCGCGCAGCAGCGGCACGAGCGCGCGCAGCAATGCCGCATGCGCCGCGGCATCGCCGTCCAGTCCCGCCGTCATCCACGCTCGTAGCTCTGCTTCGCTGTGCCGCATTCCCACTCCTGGTCGGGCGTACGTGGGCGAATGGCGGCAGGTTACAGCAGCGGTGCGGAAAAGAAATCGCGGGCGCGGCCAAGCCGGCTTTGTAACCGCGCTTCCGCTCCCAGCGTACGGCGACAGGTGACCCGGCGCCTCCGCCTTCCCCGGGGTCACCGCGCGGCGGCCATGCCCCCTGCGGGCCGCCGCGCGAGAGGCCCCTCGATGGAGTATTCCCATGATCAAGACGTCCGCCGCGCTCGCCGCGACCCTCGCCCTCGCCGCCACCGCCGCCCATGCGCAGCAGCCCAAGATGGAGAAATGCTACGGCGTCGCGCTCGCCGGCAAGAACGACTGCAAGGCGGGTGCCGGCACCAGCTGTGCAGGCACGTCGACCAAGAACTACCAGGGGAATGCCTGGAAGCTGGTCAAGGCGGGCACCTGCACATCGATCAAGACCCCCAAGGGCGACGGCTCGCTGACCCCGAAGGCGTGATGCCTCCGCCCGGCCGCGCGGGTGGCCGGGCATCTTCCCACGCCTGGAGTTAGCCATGCGATCCTTCGCCACACTCTATGCGCGCGCGGGCGACTTCGCCGTGCGCCTGCTGCCCCCATCCCTGCTGCTCCTCGTCGCGCGGCTGGGCATCGCCGCCATCTTCTTCCTGTCCGGCCGCACCAAGGTCGAAGGCTGGCTGACGATCACCGACTCCACCTATGAGCTGTTCCGCACCGATTATGCGCTACCCTTCGCGCCGCCGGTGCTCGCCGCGCATCTGGCGACCTATTCGGAGCATTTCTTCCCGATTCTGCTCGTGCTCGGCCTGTTCACCCGGCCCGCCGCGCTGGCGCTGCTGGGCATGACGACGGTGATCGAGGTTTTCGTCTATCCCGATGCCTGGCCCACGCATCTCAGCTGGGCCGGACTGCTGCTCCCGCTGATCGCGGCCGGGCCGGGGGCGTGGTCGCTCGATCGTCTGCTCGGGCTGGAGGTGCGCCCGGTATCAACGAAAGATCGCTAGGATCTGCGGGTCCCAAAATATCGCGCGGCGGCCGCCCTGCAATTGAGAATGGTGCACCGGGAGCCGGCGGCCACAGCACTCCGGGCTGTTCCGCCCCTCTGGCAACCTCCAAATGCCGGGCCTGATAGTGGCGGTCGGACTCATCGAGCGGTAACGTGGTTGAGCGTTCGCTGCTGGCGCATGGAACGGTTTCCCTTCCGAAACGTTAATTTCTGCAACATGACACTAGGCGGGGAAACCATGCAAAAGGGCGACACGATCGGTTCAGGTGCGACCGCGCTTACCGATGAAGAATTCAAGGATCAGCTGCAGAAGGTGATCCCGCACCTCCGGGCCTTCGGGCGGGGCCTGTGCGGTAACCGCGATACGACGGACGATCTCGTCCAAGAGACCATGCTCAAGGCATGGACGGCGCGCAGCCGGTTTCAGGCTGGCACGAACTTCAAGGCATGGGCCTTTACCATCCTGCGGAACCTTTATTTCAGTCAGACCCGGCGCAAGCGCTTCGTGGGCGAGTGGAACGATCTCGTCGCGGATCGCGTACTCGCCGCGCCGGCCAGCCAGGACAAGACGGTAGAGCTCCGTGATCTGATGCGGGCGCTCCAGCAGATATCCCCTGACCAGCGCGAGGCGATCATCTTGGTCGCCGCGGCAGGCATGTCCTATGAGGAAGTCGCCGAAGTTACCGGCGTGATGCTGGGCACGGTCAAAAGCCGCGTGTCGCGGGCGCGTGCCGCGCTCGAGACGCTGATGACCGAAGGCGTCCTCAACACTAAGCGCCAGGATTTCGCGTCGACCGAGGGTGCCGTAGTCAGTCTGCTTGCATCGCTGAACGCCATCCAGGCGCGCTATGCTCCCGCGGCACGCCCGGCACAGGCGACACCGCTTCCAATCGCGGCCTGACCGAGCGCGGCCGCATTGGTTTCCACGTCCCCCAGGAAGGACGCGGTCCCGCTTTCGTAAAGGGCGGGACCGCACCGTCTTCATCGCTTCGAACCGGCAAGCGGGAGCACCGCTCCGTCGGGAAGGATGACGCTGGGCCTTTCCAGGACATCCAGTAGCTCCGCAGCGGAGGTCTGATTCCCATCTGTTGCGCCGCGCGCTTCCTTGATCGCACCACTGATCGCGGTCGCCATGGCGGCACATTCCACGAGCCCCTGCACAAACGGCCGGCTGCCCAGCAGAAAGGGCAGCGCGCATAGATGCACGCGCTCGAGCGAGGTGTCCTGCGCGCGCATCGTGAGGTCGCCTGCTGGATTGAGGCCGCTGCTCCATGCCTCATCGGCCTCCATCGCGCTGGCGCATAGCTGAAGGCGCAGGGTCGGGAACGGGAAATGGTTCAGCGCGGCCGTCTGGGATCCGCGGGCGTCGAGCAATTCGTCGAACGTACCGGTCCAGCTCGGACAACGGACCACGCAGGTGCCATCGGGCTGAGGGGCGATGTCATATGCTTCGCCAAGCGCCTGCGCCTCGAGGTGGCCGGCGTCGCGCAACGCCAGGACCCGTTCGATCGAGAGATGCGGAACGGCTGCATAATTGTCCGTAAAGACGCGCTTCAGGCCCCTATGAAAGCGGGCGAGATCCGTCTTCGACAGCGACGGGATCACGGTGGCGAACACCTCGTGCGCCTTGAGGATCGCGATGCGCCAAAAGGGGGTATCGTGATGCGCATGCCAGTTTCGGACGTCGGCCAGATTCTGGCGGGCATGGTCCCAGGCATTGCCGGAAGTACGTGCCGCGAAGTAGCGATCCGCGAAATCGTCCGCCGTCGCGTCGGCAAGGCCAAGACCCGTGGCCCAATCGGGCGCGCCCGTCCGGAGCACCGCGACGAACTGGTCGAACAACCTGTCCAGGTCGCCGTCTTCGCCCCGCAGCGACGCGGTCGCACTGTCGGGCGTGAACCCCTCCAGGGCGGGGAGGGGATGGGGAAACCAGTAATCCGCTTCCGGCAGCAGGCCGTTGCGGCTGAGCAGCGTCGCCCGCCACGGGGTTTCGGCCACATAGGTCATGCCGTCACCGCGCGCGACGAACCTGCCGCGCGCTGTGGCGATCGCGGTCACCACGTCGATCGCCGAGAGGGACGAGCCCAGCACCCCGAAGCGTTCGGTCTGTCGGGACCGCCCCAAGGTGGCAGCGGCCTTCCCGGTGCGCGTGGCTGCCGCCATCGTGTCCGCCGCGATCGGGCCATAGCCGGTCGCCACGATAAGCCGGTCGAACTGGTCCTGCACGATGCGGCCGTCCGTGCCGCGCCAATCCACCCGGCAGCCTTGCGGCATCGCGACGACGTCCACCACCTCCGCTCGCCGCTGCACCGAAATTGGCACCGGGCTGCCGGCGACGATCATGGCGAACTGATCGGCCAGCCAGGCACCAAGCGCTACACGAGGAAAGAAGGCACGGTCGTCGCCGGCGCATGCGCGGATGCCCCAGGCTTCGAGCTTTTCGGGAGGCTGTCGCACTGCCCACGCGTTGAGGCTTTCAAGCAGCGGCGGGATTTCGATGCCGGCGATGTTCGAAAGGGCATGCGGCGCGTTGAGATGCTCGGCATAGGCGAGGCCGGGCCCCAGCGCGCAGCTGTTCTCGAACACGACGATATTGCGCGCCACGCCGCTGCGGAGCAGGGCGTCGAGCACATAGGTGCCGGTGGCGCCGGCACCGACAATAGCGATGCGCTCGCCAGAGTCATGGCGATCCTTGGTGCGGATATGGAGAGCCTCTATTTGCGCTGTGCGCCTCGAAGGATTGCTGGAACGCGGCCCGCCGCTGGGAGGTTCCTGCACCAACGTGCATGTCGGGCGCGCCATCGGAACGCAAGCGTGAAGGATCTGGGATGAAGCTCTACCTCGTGGAAATCGGAGGCATGCGCGACGGCAATCTGTTCGAGTGTCACGAGGTTCATACGCTGGTCGCGGCCAGCGAGGAGCAACTGATCTTCGAGTGCCAGTCCCGGTTTGCGGGGGCGATGCGTGCTGCCCATCTCGACGGATGGATCGAAATGGAGCTTGAGGATCGCTCCTCGGAGGGTCGGCGAAGCGGGCCATCGTTCTACGTCGCCGAGCTTGGACGCAATTCGGCGCGCGCGATGCGCGAAGAGCATGATTACCGTTTTTTCAGTGCCGGAAGCCTGCGGGAGGCGGTGCAAGCGGCGCGCCAGGATGCACCGGGGTGGCACGTTGATGCGTGCGTCAACCTCGATGACCTGGCTTGGGAGGCGGGCTACGCGCTGCGCCGCGATCTGTTCGGGGAAGTACCGCAGCCCCGTTCGCAAGCGCGCTACCTTCGTTTCCTGGAGCCGCGATCGGATGCGCTTCCGCGGCCACGTTGAAATCGGCTCGTCGTTTTCAGCTCATTGGAACCGCGCCCGGTTGGTCGAAAGCCCCAACGCCTGAGAGCAAGGTCGAGGATGCGCAGGATGACGAACAGGTGCTAGCCTGAGGTGCGCGCGGGCGCGGTGCTGGAGCATATCCAGGTTGATGACGTGCAAGTCTTGCTACTGGCCCAGCGCCCTGGACCCATCCACATCGGTTGGTACCCGTGCTGATCGCACGGAGCGGTTCCCATGCGCCGCGCGTAAACGCCTGATCGACGGACATCTTCGCCATCTGACCTTTTGAGGCCCCCCCTAGGTCGCCCGCGCGCGGCTGCGCGCCAACCTGCGATGGGCGGGGGGAGACGTGCCGAATGCCGCCTTGAAGCACTGCGCGAAATAGGCCGGCGATAGTCCGCGCAGCGATGCCGCGTCGGCAAGCCCGAGGACCCTGGCCGGCGAACGCAACAGCTGCTGCAGTAGCGACCGAAAGCGCGCCAGCGGCTGCGTGCCCGTGCTGCCAGGCGCAAGTGCGAGGTCGAACCGGCCCTTCAAGGGAAGCAGCAGCACCTCGAGCAGTACCAGCACGTCCGCTTCCGGCGCCTGCACCGCCTGGCTCTACGCCTTCACCGATCGGCGGAGACGGGGCACCGGCTGGTCGCGCGGATCGCCCGCAGCTTCTACCAGGACAGCCCGGGCGGCATCATCGGCAACGAGGACGCTGGGCAAAATGAGCGCCTGGCATGTTTTCGCGACCCTCGGCTTCTATCCCGTCGATCCGATGCGCGACCACGATGTGCGCGGCATCCCGCTGGTCGATCGGGCGACGCTGCGCGTGCCGGGGCGCGCGCCGCTCCACATCGTCCGGATCGGTCGTTGCGACCGGCTCATGCACCTCACCCGCGACGGCCTGCTGCTACGAGCCGTCACGCTCCGGCACGCGTGGCTGGCCGCTGGCGGTACCCTGCGCTTCGACACGGCAACCAGTAGTGGCGCACAATCGATCAGTCGGTGAACGCAAAAAACTATTGTGTATATACAATGATGCGTTATAAAGGCTGCATGCTCGTCAATCGAATCAGTCTTTTCCGACAGGAGCGCGGGTGGTCCCGCAAGGAGCTGGCCGAGATGGTCGCGGTGAACCCGCAGACGATCGGTTATCTCGAACGCGGCGATTACCGCCCGACCGTGGAACTGGCGTTGAAGCTGGCACGGGCCTTTGGCGTGAGCGTGGAGACGCTGTTCGCGCTGGAGCCTTTCCCGTCCCTTGCCGAGCAGCTCGACCGAAAGGCTTTGCTGGAGAACGATCATGGCAAATAGTGACCAGGCACGTGTGGTGCGCATTCACTTGGGCGCGCGCACGGCCCGCATCCTCGGAACCTATGCGCTGCTTGCGATGCACGGATGGTTCCTCGTCAAGCTCGGGCTGCCGAGCGGGGCGGGGTGGCCCGAACTTGTCGCCGGGATGCTGGCCCTGACCGGCATGATCACCAGCATCCTGTTCTTCCTCGGTACCTATGGGGTGCTCGCCAATGCTCCCGATACGATGCTCGACGAGCGCGAGTTGTCCGAACGCAATCGCGCCTATTTCTCGGCCTTCAAATATCTGGTGCTGATGTGCGTGCTGGGCGGGATGGTGCCCGAGCTGATCGCCAAGCTCCTCCACTTCGAGCTGTCGCTCGCGGTGATGAAGAACTTCCTGCTGCTGATGTTCACCACCGCGCTGGTCCTGCCGGGCTTCATCCTCGCCTGGTCCGACCGCTGAGCGGGGCGTCGGGGCACGGTCGAGGTCCCAGAACGCTGTGTCCGGATCTTTGGGTAGGGTGCGGCATTGCCAACTTCGCCTTTCCCATGGCGTAGCTCTTATCGCTTCCACACCGATCGAGCGGGAATATCGTGCCCACCATGACAACCCAGTACGCGCTTGCAACAGCCATCGTCGGCATTCGCCGTTTCAACGCGGCCCGGCCGCTATGACAGGGGTTGCCGACCACACCCGCGCGGACGCAGAGGAATGGGATGTCGCTGCCATTGCCGCCGGCCTTTCCGCCGCCCGGGAGGACTGGCGCGCCGAACACCGCCCGGGTGTGTGCGCAACGATCCGCTTTCCCTCCCGACGACGGCTGGAACTGATCCTCTCGGATCTGTCCGGCGCGCTCTTCCCGCTGCGGCTCGGTCCAAGCTCGGTGCAGGCCGATACCGAAGCGCGCTATGTCGAGCAGGCGCTCGACCGCGCGCTGTCGGCACTGCGCGACCAGGTGCAGCTGGAGATCGTCGCGCGGTGCACGACCTCCGAGGCCGAGGCGAGGGGGGAGGCCGGGCGGATCGTCACGGCCTTTGCGCAGGAATTGCCGGCCATTCGCCGCTTGCTCGATAGCGATATCGAGGCTGCCTATGCGGGGGATCCGGCGGCGCGCAGCGTCGACGAGGTGCTGATCTGCTACCCCGGCGTCCAGGCGGTTATCCCCTATCGGCTGGCACACAGCCTGTATCGGCACGGTGCGCCCCTCGTCGCCCGCGTGATCGCGGAGATCGCCCATTCGCAGACCGGCATCGATATCCACCCGGGCGCGCGCATCGGTCGCAGCTTCTTCATCGATCACGGCAACGGCGTGGTGATCGGCGAGACGGCGATCGTCGGCGATCGCGTGCGGATCTATCAGGCGGTGACGCTGGGCGCGCGCAGTTTCCCGACCGAGACGGACGGCACGCTTACCAAGGGCGTGCCTCGGCATCCGATCGTCGAGGATGACGTGGTCATCTATGCGGGGGCCACGATCCTCGGTCGGGTCACCGTCGGGACGGGGGCGGTGATCGGCGGCAATGTCTGGCTGACCGAAAGCGTGCCGCCGGGCAGCGTGATCCACCAGGCCTTTGCCGAGCGCGCACGTGGGGACGCCTCCGCGCTGCCGCGGGGCAATGTCATCGAGGAAGCCGATCCCGAGGCGCCCCGCGGCCTGATCTGATGGCGGACGGCAGCGGACGTCGATGGTGAGGCGGCAGGCGCTCGCGATTGATCTGGACGAGGCCCCCCGCGTTTGGCAGGTTTTCGCGCGGCACCAATCATCGCGCCTATCGTTACCGCCGTGTGCACGCTCGCCAGGGGAGGATCGACATGTCGCTCATCGTGAATGGGGCGCAGGTATCGGCGCCGGCCGATCCTCGCACGTCGTTACTCGACCTGCTGCGGGAGGAACTGCATCTCACCGGCACCAAAAAGGGCTGCAACCAGGGGGCGTGCGGTGCCTGCACGGTGCTGGTGGACGGCGAACGCGTTCTCGCCTGCCTCACGCTGGCGGTGCAGGTCGACGGCCGTGAGGTCACGACGATCGAGGGGCTGGCAGGGGCGGATGCGCTTCACCCGCTGCAGCTCGCGTTCATCGAGCATGACGGCTTCCAGTGCGGCTATTGCACGCCCGGACAGATCTGTTCCGCGATGGGCATGGCGGCCGAGGCGCGGCGGGGTGTGCCCAGCCATGTGACCGGCGACCTCAGCGCCGAGGTGAACCTGACCCGCGAGGAGATTCAGGAGCGCATGAGCGGGAATTTGTGTCGCTGCGGCGCGCATAACGGCATCATCGACGCGATCCGCGCCACCCTTGCCGCGGAGATTGCCGCATGACGCCGTTCCGCTACGCGCGCGCCGCCGACGTACCAGAAGCGCTGCGCTTGGGCGCCGAGCCCGGGGCCAGCTATCTGGGCGGCGGTACCAATCTGGTCGATCTCCTGCGCGAGACCGTGGCCCGCCCCGAGCGGCTGGTGGACGTGAGCGGGCTGCCCGCGGCCATCGAAGAAACGGCTGCCGGGGGGCTGCGGATCGACGCCGCGGTCCGCAATACCGCGCTGGCCGAGCATCCGGTGGTGCGCACCCGCTATCCGATGCTTGCGCGCGCGATTCTTGCAGGCGCGTCGGCGCAGATCCGGAACATGGCGACGGTGGGTGGCAACCTGCTGCAGCGGACCCGCTGCACCTATTTCTACGATACCGACGGATCGCGCTGCAACAAGCGATCCCCCGGCGCGGGCTGCGACGCGCGTGAGGGATTCAACCGGATCCATGCGGTGCTGGGTGCATCGCAAGCCTGTGTGGCCACGCACCCGTCGGACATGTGCGTGGCCCTGGCCGCGCTCGACGCGCGCGTCCACGTCACGGGCCCGTCCGGTCCGCGCCGCATCGCGTTCGACGATCTGCATCGTCTTCCCGGCGACGCCCCGGACCGCGATACGATCCTTGCATCGGGCGAGCTGATCGAGGCCATCGAGCTGCCGCCGCTCGCGTACGGCGCGACATCGACCTATCGGAAGGTACGGGACCGGGCGAGCTATGCCTTTGCGCTGGTTTCGGTGGCAGCGGCGCTGAAGCTCGACGGAGATCGCGTATCGGACGTGCGTATCGCCTTTGGCGGCGTTGCCCACAAGCCCTGGCGTGCAACCAGGGCAGAGGCCGCGCTGCGCGGCGCGGTCGCGACGCATCAGGCGTATCTGGACGCTGCAGCGCTGGAATTCGAGGACGCCCGGCCGCTCCGCGACAATGCGTTCAAGCCGATATTGGCGGGGCGGACGCTGGCGGCGGTGTTGCAGGCGCTCGCAAGGGGAGAGACCGCGTGAGCATTCTCGACAACGCCAAGCAGGCGGCGCAGGGCCTGGTGCAGAGCGCGATGGAACGCCTGGTGCCGCTCGCACCCGACAGCTTTATTCCCGGCGGCGTGCCCGACCCGCTGATCGCCCGCAAGCACGGCGCGATCGGCACGCCGGTCTCGCGGTTGGATGGGGCGCTGAAGGTCGCGGGTGGCGCTGCGTTCGCGGCGGAGCATCGTTTCGACAACATGGTCTATGCCGCGCTCGCCTATGCGACGATCGCCCGTGGCCGCATCGTGTCGATCGACAGCGCTGCCGCCGAAGCCGCACCTGGCGTGGTCCTGGTGATGACGCACCAGAATGCGCCGCGCATGGCCCCGCCGCCTGCATTCGGCTCGTCGCCCACCGGGGTCGGGCCCGCGGATCTGCCGATCCTGCAGGACGATCGCGTGCATTGGAACGGCCAGCCGATCGCCTGCATCCTCGCCGAAACGCAGGAACAGGCCGACCATGCCGTCACCCTGCTGCGGATCCGCTACGAGGCGGAGGCCGCGACGACGGCGCTGGCCGACGCCAAGGCGCAGGGCATCGAACAGGGCCTGTTCATGGGCCATCCGCTGCTGAACGAAGTCGGCGATGCCGAGGCGGCCTTCGCAGCGGCGCCGCACAAGGTGGACCAGCGCTACTTCACGCCGCGCCACAACCATAATCCGATCGAGCCGCACGCCGCGACGATGGCCTGGCACGGGGATACGCTCACCATCCACGACGCGAGCCAGATGGTGACGCAACAGGCGCAGACGCTGGCCGATGTGTTCGGGCTGAAGACCGAACAGGTGCGGCTCACCTCGCCCTATGTCGGCGGCGGCTTTGGCAGCAAGGGGCTTTGGGATCACCAGATCATCGGCGCCGCTGCGGCGCGGCTTTCGGGTCGCCCGGTCCGCATCGCCCTCTCCCGCGAGGGGGTCTACCGGGTGGTCGGCGGGCGCTCGCTCACCGAGCAGCGGGTGGCGATCGGCGCGGATTCCGATGGGCGCTTCGCGGCGCTGATCCATACCGGGCTCTCGGTCATGACGCCGCACAACAACATGCCCGAGCCGTTCATCCTCGGCAGCCAGGCGGCCTATGCCTCGCCCAACATCCTGCTGAAGGTGGAGGTGACGCGCATGAACGCGCTCGCCAACACGTTCATGCGCGCGCCGGGCGAGGCCGTCGGCACCTTTGCGCTGGAGTCCGCGATCGACGAGCTCGCCGTGCAGCTCGGAATCGATCCCGTCGAGCTGCGCCTGCGCAACGAGCCGGAGAAGGATCCGACGAACGGTCGGCCCTTCTCCTGCCGCCACATCGCCGAGGCATGGCGGCGCGGCGCGGCGCGGTTCGGCTGGGCCGATCGTCCGGCGCCCGCGACGCGGCAGGAGGGCGAATGGCGCATCGGGGTCGGCTGCGCGACCGGCACCTATCCCTATTATCGGATGCCGGGCGCCGAAGCCCGCATCACCCTGTCGCGCGACGGCGAGGACGTCCGCGCGAAAGTGGAGGTTGCCGCCGCCGAAATGGGCATGGGGACGGCGACGACGACGGCGCTGGTCGCGGCGGAGCGGCTCGGGCTCGCGATCGAGCAGATCGATGTCGTCTATGGCGATTCCGCCATCCCCGGCGCGATCATGGCGGGGGGCTCGCAACAGACCGCCGCGATCGGGGCCGCGGTGATCGCCGCGCATGCGGCGCTGGTCGGCGAACTGCTCACGCTGGCCGGGAACGATTCTCCGCTCGCTGGTCTGTCACCGCGGGACGTCGGCTGCGACGATGGCGGACTCGCCGCACTGGCCGATCCCGCTCGCCGGGAGCGGTACGCCTCCATCCTCGCACGGGCACAGCGCGACAGCATCACCGTTACCAAAGCCGGATCGATGCCGCTGGAGACGATGCACTGGTCGATGCACTCGCACAGCGCGTTGTTCTGCGAGGTGGCGGTCAACAGCGTCACGGGGGAGACGCGGGTGCGCCGGTTCCTGGGATCGTTCGACTGTGGCCGCATCCTCAATCCGAAGACTGCCGCCAGCCAGTTTCGCGGCGGCATCATCATGGGGCTGGGCATGGCGCTGATGGAGGAAACCCAGTTCGACGAGCGCAACGGCCGGATCATGAACCCGAGCCTCGCGGAATATCATGTGCCGGTGCATCTGGACGTGCCCGAGATCGACGTGATCTGGACGGACATTCCCGATCCGCACACGCCGATGGGCGCACATGGGGTCGGCGAGATCGGCATCACCGGTGTCGCCGCCGCAGTGGCGAACGCGATCTACAACGCGACCGGCAAGCGGGTACGCGCGCTGCCGATCACGCTCGACAAGCTGCTTTAAGACCGGCCGTGCCGCCGCTTGCCTCTGCATGATCGGTCACCCACGTGCGGGCGGCGCTGAATGTCCGTTCTCGGGATCGCTTTCCGGTGCGCGTGCAATCCGGTAAGGCCCTGTACGCGCGGGCAGTGTCTGGCCTTTCCATCGCAGCCGGATCGCGCCTTGCGCCAGCAATTGATCGACTCCGGCATGGACGATCGGCATCGCCGCGCGCCAATCCGCGGCAATCTCCGGGGATGATCCCGCCGCGACCCGCCGGGCTGCCTCGCTCGGGCAGATCGTGGCCTCCGGCTGTCGTTCGGCGAGCAGGTCCAGTATGGCGGCCCGGGCGGCATCGATGGTCATTTGGGTTTGCGGCCGGTGGTCATCAGATCGGGTTTCGGCGGCGGCTTCCATCCTGGCGGGGGGCTGGTCCGCTGCCGGCTCGTCCCAAGACCCATGGCGCCCGGTTTCTGACGAACCAGGCCCGACGTGTCGGCCTGCTCGGCCTCCGCAGCGCTCGCGCCGCCTCGCATCAGGGTGATGCGATCGCGAAGACGGCGCGCCGCCTCGAAATCGAGGGCGCTCGCCGCAGCCTCCATCCTTCGCTGCAGGTCTTCGATGCTGTCTGTCATCTCGGCGCAACGCATGACGGTGCCTTTCAGCACCCGCAGGCATTGACAAGCATCGATGCGACATCCCACACGAGACCGATCCCCCTCAACGGCAGCTGGCGACCCGGCGCGCCGCCATTTCCAAGGAACGCGCGCATGATCCTCCGTACCATCGGCGCTGTTCTGGGCGCGAGTGCGATGCTGGTCGCTACGGCGGCGCCGGCCATGGTGCCGGACCCGGACCCCGGCAAGAAGGCATGCGTGCAGGAAGCCCGGCGGCTATGCCCTGCGGAAATGAAATCGCTGAGCCGGAAGAAGGTGGAGGCCTGCATGATCGCGAAGATCGACCAGACCTCGCCCACCTGCCACGCCGCGATGCTTCGCATCAAGGCGCAGCGCGAGGACGCGGCTAAGCGCTGACGCCCTCGCCGTAGAGCGCATGGTTCTCGGCCCGGATCCGCACGGTCAGCATCGCGGCGTTCAACAGGGTGAACAGCAGCGCGACCCAGACGAGCCCGAACGTCAGGGGCAGCACCGCGATCTCCGCGGTGACCACCATGTAGTTCGGGTGGCGCACGAAGCGGAACGGTCCGCGCCGGACCAGCGGCGCGTCGCGGGTGACGATGATGCGGGTGGTCCAGCGCGGCCCCAGCGTCGCGAGTACCCAGAAGCGCATCAGCTGCAGCACCGCGAAGAGGGCGAGCAGCGGCAAGGATATGGGAGGCCCGCCGACGGTGAACCACAGCACCGCCAGCCAGGCGGTGTGTAGTGCGACCATGACCGGATAATGCGCGGCCCCCACTTCGCGCGCACCCGCGGCAAGCAGCCTCGCGGTGTTCCGCCGTGCGATCACCAGCTCGCTCAGTCGCTGGAGCGTGACGAAGGCCATGATGGCATAGGCCGCACTCATGCCGCGCACCGCAGCGTGAGCGAGGAGGCGGTGAAGCCCGGCCCCAGCGCGCTCAGCACCGACAGGGGGGGCAGGCCCGTCCGCCGATACCGATCCAGCACGAAGAGCACCGTGGGCGCGGACATGTTGCCGTGATCGCGCAGCACCGCGCGCTCCTCGACGAGCGCGCCCTGGTTGAGCGCCAGCGCGTTCTCGATGGCATCCACCACCTTGGCGCCGCCCGGGTGGCAGATGAACTGGTCGACATCCTCTATCGCGAGCCCCTGGGGCGCGAGCATTTCCTGCATGGCCTGCCGCATTTCCTTCCGCGCAAAGACGGGGATCGCCCGGTTCAGCACGACGCCGAGCCCGGTCGGTTCCGCCTGCCATCCCATGATGTCGAGCGTGTCGCTCCAGGTCTTTTCCGCGCTGCCGCTGATCTGGACGAACCCGTCCTCGCCGCTGCGCAGCACGCACGCCGCTGCGCCGTCTCCGAACAGCGCGGTGGAGACGAGGTCTGCCTTGTCCGCGCGATCGGTCCTGAGCGCCAGGCTGCACAGCTCGACCGCGACGAACAGCACGATTGCGCCCGGCGTGGCGCGCGCCAATTTGCTGGCGAGGCCAAGCCCGGTGGCACCCCCCGCACAGCCCAGCCCGAACACCGGCACCCGCGCGACATCGTTCCGGAACGCGATCCGCGCCATTGCGCGCGCGTCCAGCGTTGGGGTGGCGATGCCGGTGGAGGAGATGGTGACGATCGTGTCGACCTGCCCTGCCAGCACGCCCGCCTCGTCCATCGCCCGCGCCGCGGCGGAAACCCAGAGATCGAGCGCGACCTCCAAATAGGCATCGGTGCGTTCGAGGAAGCTGCGCGGACTGCGGTACCAGTCGACCGGCCTGGCCAGCTGGCGGGTCTGGATGCCGGCATTGGCATAGACCGCGGCAAGCCGCTCGAAATCGCTGAACTGGTCGCCGATCAGGTCGCGGGCGGTGGCCAGTGCGTCGGTCTGCGTCAGAACATGGTCGGGAGTTTCGGTCGTGAGCGAGAGAATCGACACCGGCTGCATGAAGGCTACCGCCTGACTTACCGGCGCACCGGTGGAAAAGGTTCAGCCGCGCAACGAATTTACCGACGGCGAGTTCCTTGCCTGCGCTATGGCTGCGGGGTTCGCAGGGGGAATCGGTGACGGAACGATCGGTTGAAACGGCCATCCCCATGCTAGACGACCGCGGCCGCGCAGGCCATCGCCAATGGACCGGCTTCGCACTGATGTGCCTGGGCATGTTCATGGCGATCCTGGACATCCAGATCGTCGCGACATCGCTGCCTGCGATCCAGGCGGCGCTGGGCATCGCCCCGGACCAGATGGTGTGGGTGCAGACGGCCTATCTCACCGCGGAGATCGTCGCGATCCCGCTCACCGGCTTTCTGACCGCGCGTCTCGGCATGCGCTGGCTGTTCGTGCTCGCGATCGGCCTCTTCACGCTTGCCTCGATCGGTTGCGCCGAGAGCGGCGGTTTCACCGAACTGGTGGCCTGGCGCATCCTGCAGGGCTTCGCCGGCGGCACGCTGATCCCGGCGGTTTTTGCCGCCGTGTTCCTGCTGTTCCCGCCGCGCGACCAGCCGCTGGCAACGACGATCGCCGGCGTGGCGGCAGTGCTGGCGCCGACCGTCGGGCCGATCGTCGGGGGGTGGATCACCCAATCCTTTTCCTGGCACTGGCTGTTCCGCGTGAATGTCCTGCCGGGCATCGTGGCGGGTCTGGGTGCCTTGTATTTCCTGCGCGGGGCCGCTGTGGGTCGCCGGGAAGGACGGCCGATCGATGTCGTGGCGCTCCTCTTCCTCGCCTCGGCGCTGGTCGCGCTGCAGATCGGTCTCAAGGATGCACCGACGCTCGGCTGGACGGCACCGCGCGTGCTGGGGTTGCTCGGCCTTGCCGCCGGAGCGGCGGTCGGGTTCGTCTGGCGGACCCTGGTGTCCGACGCGCCGATCGTCGAACTGCGCTGCTTTACCGATCGCAACTTCACGATCGGCTGCCTGCTCAGCTTCGTGCTCGGCTTCGGGCTGTTCGGCTCCACCTATCTGATGCCGTTCTTCCTCGGCCTCGTCCGCGAGCACGGGCCGCTGCGCATCGGCGAGATCATGCTGGTGACGGGCTGCACCCAGCTGCTGACCGCGCCGATCGCTGTCTATGCGGAGCGCCGGGTGGATCCGCGGCTGCTCACCGGCTTCGGGTTCGCGCTGTTCGCGGTCGGCCTGCTGCTCAGCACCCGGCAGACCGGGCAGACCGACCTTGCCGCGATGATCCTGCCCCAGATGGTCCGCGGCGCAGCGATCATGTTCTGCCTGCTGCCGCCGACCCGCATGGCGCTGGGCCGCCTGCCGGATCGGCTCGTGGCCGACGGCAGCGGGCTGTTCAACCTGATGCGCAACCTTGGCGGAGCGGTGGGCCTCGCGCTGATCGACACCACGATCTTCAGCCGCGCACGGACTGCCGGCACGCAGATCGCGGACCAGCTTCGCGCCGGCGACGTGGCCACCGCGGTGCGCATCGGGATTCCGCGCGACGCCTTTCTGGAGCAGCGGGGCCAGCCGCTCGACGATTTCGCCACCGAGATGGTGCGTCCGCTCGTCGAACGGGCGGCGCTGGTGCCCGCCGTCAACACCGCCTGGCTGCTATGCGGCGTTCTGACCCTCGCGGCGCTGGCGACGCTTTTCTGGGTCCGCCGAACGCCTGTCGCTGCCGATCCCAACGTACCGTCTCGAGGTTGAACGCGGGGCAAGCGTATCAGTCCTGCGGGGTCCCGGCTGCGCGACGGCCTCTGGCCTTGTGCGCCACGAACGCTAGCGCGCCCCGGACCTTGTGCTTGAGGCGGAAGCAATAGAAGTGCCGGATCCCGCGATGCGTGGTCACCGGCCTTCGCACGTCGCGCAGCAGGTTCAGGATGTCGACACCCACCGCGGCGACGATCCGCCGGTCGGTGAGGCAATGCTTGGCGTAGAGCGCGCCGTCGCCATAGCTGTATCCGGCCAGCAGGGCCGTTTCCTGCGCAAGGGTGCGCCGGCCGTGATGATGGTCGACCACGAACCGCGGATCATATCGCAGCGCGATTCCGTGACCCAGCGCGCGAAACAGGAAGTCGGTATCCTCCGCAGCGACGAACGGTGCGCCTGCCCCGAAGCGCTCGTCGAAGCCGCCGATCCGGTCCAGCACGCACCGCGTGAAGGCGAGGTTCGCGCCCATCACGAAGCCGCCGGGGAAGGTGGCGGGATCGGCCACCATCGGATGATCCTCCAGCTTGATCGTGACGGCCAGGTCCGCAGGGTTGCCGAGCAGGATCCGCCCGCCGACGATCGCCGGGGCATCGAGCTCGGCAAAGCAGCGGGAAAGCGCGTCGAAATAGCCGTCATGCAGTACGCAATCGTCATCGGTCATGGCGATGATCGCGCCGCGCACTGCGGCCAGTCCGCGGTTGCGTGCGCGCGCCAGGCCGGGGCGATGCTCGTGGAGCAGCAGGGTCGGAAAGGACTGTGCCGCGCACCAGGCGGCAACCAGCGACGGCGTCGTGTCCGACGAGCCGTTGTCGACGATCACGATCTCGATGGGGAGGCCGGGTCGGCATGCGACCGCGCGTTCGATCGATGCCAGCAAGCCAGGCAACGTATGGGCACGGTTCCGGG
This sequence comes from Sphingomonas sp. R1, assembly GCF_025960285.1. Lineage (GTDB taxonomy): Bacteria > Pseudomonadota > Alphaproteobacteria > Sphingomonadales > Sphingomonadaceae > Sphingomonas. The sequence goes on from NZ_CP110112.1 coordinate 51,989, forward strand.
TGCACACCAGCAGACTGATCGAAACGGCGGGAGTCATGCGGCAGGCAGCGCCGCAGAGAATCCCTCTTGGCTGGCGACCTGCACCAGCGGCGACCGCGCGGTCCAGGCGCGGATATAGGCGCCCAGCTTGCCATAGCGGTTGTCGAACACACGGTGGGGGATGCCGAGCAGGGTCGCGAGGATATGGCCATGCAGGCGATCGGTCGCGATGCTGGTCCCGCGCGACAGCAGCCGGAGACCCCGCGCGACACGGGCGCGGGCCTGGGCCTCACGCGCCGCGATGCTCGTCCCCGTCGGCAGATCCGCATCCTCCTCCAGCCAATCGACGATCGTTGCGCCGGCAAGCGATGGTGCGAATGCCGCGCGGCGCTCGATATCGGTGCGCATCAGCGCCAGGATCGGCGTGTCGGCCTCGCCACGTTGCTGTGGACCCAGGGCAAAGGCGGAGTCCGGCGTCAGGTGGGTGCGGCAGTTGAAGTGGTCTGCGGCGATCGCGAGACTATCCAAATCGCGCACATGCAGGGTGAAATAGGGATGGCCGGCGACGATCGCCGCGAAGCGGGCGAGGCCGCGCTCGTCGGCGAAATGGATCGACTGCGGCAGCTGGACGACAGGCCGGTCGCGAACGGCGCGAAGCAGCGCCTCGCGGAACTGCTGGTGATGCGGCCAGAGGTCCCCGAGATTGCCGCCGCCGTGCAGGAACAAGGTTCCGTCCGGGCATGCCCGCAGGAATGCCGCCAACTCGAAGTCATGCCAGGTCGAGACATAGTCGGGCGGGCGACCCGTGATGGCGCGCAGCATGCGGCACTCGCCGAGCCAGATCGCACTATCCCCGACATTGGGGTGATCGGGGAAATCGACCAGGGCATAGGCGCTGCCCGGGCCGACATGCGCATGGTAGCGGCGTTGGAGCAGCGCCTGCTGGGCAGCGACGACATCGGTCATGCGGCGTGCAGTGCTGCGCTGTCCTGTACCGCGGCATAGAGATCCTCGCAGCGGGCAAGCCATCGATCCTGCGTGAACAGGCGGAGGACGCGCGCGCGCGCTACGGTCCTCGGAATGGCGTATGCGGTATCGATGGCGAGCGCGAGCCCCTCGACATCGCCGCAGGGTGCGAATGCGCCCGCTTCGCCGACAACCTCACGTGCGGCGCCCATGTCGAATGCCGCCACTGGCAGCCCGCACGCCATCGCCTCCACGGCGACAAGGCCGAACGGCTCGTCCCAGCATGGGGTGAAGACGAAGATCGAGGCGCGGCCGAGTTCGGCCGCCAGCGCGGCACCTTCGAGATGGCCGCCATACCGCACCCCCTCACCCAGCAGCGTTACGACCTCCGCCGTCCAATATTCCGGATCCTCGATCGCCCCGAACAGGGTCAGCGGGATGCCTGCACGGATCGCCGCCTGTGCCGCGAGATGGGGGCCCTTGTTGGGGGTGATCCGCCCGCACCAGACCGCAGTGCCATCGCCGCGGTCGGCGAAGGGCCACCGGGCAGGATCGATGCCGTTGTGGAGCACCGAGGCTTCAGGCGGCGCGCCCTGCGGCCACCAGGCGGCCAGCTGCCGCGCGGAGGTGACGGTCAGGCGGTGCCGCGGGGCGGGGCTCGCCGCGACGAACCAGTGCAGCGCGTCATAGGGCGGCACGTGCAGCGAGGTGACGGTAGGCGTGACGGCGGTGCGACGCGCCTCCAGCGGGAAGCGATGGAGGCTGTTGTTGTGCACCACATCGAATCCGCCGGCAGCGATGCGATCGCAGGCGTGGGCGTAGCCGGCATCGAGATGGGCGATCAGCGGGGCGGACCCGCGATGCTCGGCCCAGGGGAAGGTCCGCTCATAATGGTCGGCGAGCACCGGCTCGATCGTGAAACGCGGATCGCTGTCCCCCGATGCGAAGAGCACGACCTCGTGGCCGCGGGCCTGGAGCCCGGCGGCAAGGTACCAGCAGTGCGCTTCCATGCCGCCGGCGAACGGCTCGGCAATACGCTGGCGGACATGGGCGAGGATCGCAATCCTCATGCGGCGACGGCATCCGAAGGCTGCGCGGCGTTCGCCTCCAGATAGCGGATCACCTGGGCGGTGTTGGCATAGGGCTGGTGGCTCTGCTGCCCGGTGAGCGCCAGATCCGCCTCCCCCGGTCGACGGAGAATGCGGATCGGCCGGCCTGCGGTATCGTCGACCAGGCCCATCAGCCGGAAGGCATGCAGCCAGTGCCCCATCGTCCGATACCCCCATTTGCGCTCGAACAGCTCGGCGTTGCGCACGACGCTGTCGATATGGTGCACCGGCGGCATATGGTGCGGATGATATTGATGATAGGCGAGGCCTCCCTTGATCCACGCGATCGGGATGCCCGCCTGGTCCAGCGTCTTGCCGAAATCCGTGTCCTCACCGCCATAGCCGACATAGCGCTCGTCAAAGCCACCCGTCGCCAGGAAGGTCGCGCGACGCATGGCGAAGTTGAGCGACCAGAAGCACCGATAGTCGGCGCAGAGTTCCAGTCCCTGCGGCGGCGGCCCGCGGCGGTCCGAGTGGCGCTGGGCCACCGCTGCGAACCCTTCGTACGACCAGTCTCCGGCGGTGGCGCCGCCCGGCAGATACATGACCTCGCCCATCAGCAGCCCGTCAAATGCTGCGGCGAAGCGGGCATAGTCGGCAAGCAGATCGGGGGTGGGGATGCAATCGATGTCGAGAAACACCAGCGTCTCACCTTGTGCCGCCCGTGCGGCGGCGTTGCGGGCGGCGGCGAGCGGGAGCGCGTCGGCCGTGATGCGCATCTGGCGGATCGGGAAGGGTGCCTCGGGCAATTTGTACGGCTCGTCCTGCATGACCGCAACGATCAGCTCGACCGGCAGCAGGCTCTGGCGGGAAAGGCCGCGCACCACATTTGCGAGGTGTTCGGCACGGCCCTTGGCGAGGGTGACCACGGAAATCTGCGTCATAGCGTTGGGGTTTCCAGGCTGGAGGCGGAAGGAGCGGTGGAGGCGGGTGTCCAGAGCCGGTCGGCAAGGGCCTCCAGCCACAGGGCAGCCTTGTCGGCGGGCATGTCTTCGATCATCGCGCGCTGCCGGGCGGGGGCATGGTTTGCGCGCGCCTCGGTGATCGCGCCGGTCCAGTCCTGCGCGGAGGACGGCAGGTGCGGGCGAATGGTCGCCACGCCGGCGGCGCCAAGCGCATCTGCCTTGCGGTGCTGCTCGTCGAAATAGCGCCATTCGGGCACCGCCAGCCACGGACGTGCCGCAGCGAGTATCTGCTGGCACGTCGTATTGCCGGTGGAGGCGATCACCAGATCCGCGGCGGCGATATGGTCCGCCGCATTGTCGACCCAGCCGCGATGCTCGATATTTGCGGGTTCGGTGGCGTGCCAGTCACGCTGCACGGCGCCGATCGTGATCCAGCGCGCGGACGGGTAGGCGCGGGCGCCCACGCCGAGCGGCGCCTGGGCGAAGCCGCCGCCGCCGCCGCCCGAAAGCACGAGGATCATCTCCTCCTCTGCTCCGACGCCCACCCGCTGCCGTGCGACCTCACGCTCCGGCACGCGCGTATCCACGCCCAGGCCGCCCGCAAAGCAGGTGCGCGCCCGCATTGCCGTGCTCCACTCCGGTTGGGCGAGATCGGCATGGAAGGGGGCCAGCAGCCCCGCGGCGCCGTCATAGGCGGACTGGTGCCCGGGATCGGTGCGGTTGCCATGTTGCAGCACCTTCACGTGCGGGACCGAGCAGATGCGCGCCAGCTGGGCGATCTCGGCCGACACATCGCAAATCATCAAGGCGGGGTCTGCGGCATGAAACCAGCCGCTGATCGTCGCCATTGCCGCGCGGATTCCGGGCCAACCCAGCGGCGCGCAGTGCAAGGTCTGGGGCGTCGGGACCCAGTCCATCGATCCCTGTTCGTCACCGCCCGGCTCGAAGAGCGAGGGGATGCGCCGGATCTCGACATGGGCCGGCAGTGCGGGGAAAATGTCGTCGCGCGCGCAAAACAGCGTCAGCGGACGCTCCGCGGGGAGGGCATGGGCGATCGCGGCGCATCGCTCGGCATGGCCGCGGCCCTGGTGATGCACGAAATAGCCGAAGGGGCGGATCATGCCGCCACCGCGATCTGCGTCGCCAGAACGGCCAGCCCCAGTGCCGCCAGACCTTCCAGCACGCCGCGCGCATGGGGGGCGTTGACGCGGTGCAGGCCGTCTCGATCCGGCAGATCCGCCAGCTCATCGCTGGCATTGCCGACGACGATCGCATGGCCGCAGGCGGTGAGCATGTCGATATCGTTCCCGCTGTCGCCTGCTGCCACGACCTGCGCCAGCGACCATCCCGAGCGAGCAGCATAAGCGGCGATCGCACATGCCTTTCCGCCCTGCGGCGCGACGACATCGATCAGGTGGCCGTGCGAGAAGATCACCCGGGCGCGCACCTCTGCCGCGGCCAGTGCCCGGCGCATTGCCGCCGCATCATCGGCATCGCCGAAAAAGCTCAGCTTGTGGGGCCCTGCGGTCTCCGGCGGCTGCGCGGGAACACCCAGCGGTGCGAGCGTCCGCGCCACGGCTGCGCGGTCCCATCCCTCGTCTAGGCGCTGCGCGAAGCGGGGGCATTCCTGCCAGCGACCTTCGGCGTCCGCGATCATCAGCCGCGTACCGACATCGACAATGAAGGCGTCCGGCATGGGCAACGCCCACAGCGCCAGAATCTCCCGCGCCGCTTCGAAACCGCGCCCCGTGGCCACGACGAAGGGCACGTCCTGGGCATCGTGCCAGGCGGCGAAGGCCAAGGCACCGTCGACGCAGCCCGTCAGCGTATTGTCGATATCGCAGGCCAGAAGGCGCGGGGCGGCAAGATCGCGATAGACCCGCAGGGAGGAGGCGGCATAGCCGGCCCAGCGGTACCGCTCCACACCCGCGCGTCCGGCCACGGAAAGCGTCGCATGCTGCGCGGGATCGTTCAGCAGCGTTGCGATTGCCTCGCCGATCGCCACGGTATCGCGGGGATCGACGAGCACGCCGTGGCCGATATCGGCGATGATTTCCGCCGGCCCGCCATTTCGGGTGGCGACCACCGGCACGCCAGCGTCAGCCGCTTCGAGCAGTGTCAGGCCGAAGGGCTCGTGCAGCGCGGGATTGACGAACACGCCGCCGTCCGCGGCGCGCGCATAAAGCGCTGCGACATCGGCGCTGTCGTGACGAGGCGGCAGTGCGATGCGACCCGCAAGGGCCGGCTCTGCCGCCAGCGCGAGCAACTCGTCCAGCACCATCCGTTCTTCGCCCACTGCATGATCGTGCTGACCGGCGAGGATGATCAGATTGGCACGGCCCTGCAATTTCGGGGACGCGGCATAGGCCCGGAGCAAGGCGGCGAGATTCTTTTTCGCGACAGGCCGGGCGACGGCAAGGATGATCGGTCGCGACGGGTCATGCAACCAGACGCCCAGGCGATCGACCAGCGTTTCGCGGCCTTCCTCCACCGCATGGGCAGGAACACCCGGGGCGATGCAGTGTACGCGGTCTCCCAGCGCCACGTCATAGGCGCCGACTTGCCGCTTCTTCTCCTCCTGTGTCGACACGATCACAGCGCCCGCTGCGGCAAGCGCGTTGCGCTCGGCGGCGATGCGGGCTTCGAGACCATCGCACGCGATACCCTGGCGGCGCTTGTCGATTCCGAGGGCATGAGGCGTATAGACGAAGGGAATGCCGAAGCGGCGCTCGACTGCGATCGCGACGGCTGCGGCATCGGAGAAATGGGCGTGCAGCACGTCGGGCCTGCGGGGCAATCGTTCGAGATGCGCGCAGAAGGCATCGATGAACGCGGGGAGGTCCCCGGCCAGCGCTTCCTTTTCCAGATAGGATGCGCAGCGGGTGGCAATCCGTTCGATCACCAGCCGCGGGGCGACCACTTCGCGCGGTACCGCATAGCCGGTGCCGAGGCGCGCATCGACGAAAGCACGGGTCACGATCGAAACCTGCTCGACGCCCGGCTGGCGTGCCTGATGCCGCGCTGCTTCGAGAATATAGGCGATATGCCCACCGGTATCAGCGGTCAGCCCGTAGGCGACGGGCGGCGCTTTGAGACATCCGCCGAGTGCGATGTGCATGATGAACAAGGAACGCCCCTTTCGTTAGGGGAGTGGAACGCCACGTACTGGGCTTTGATCCTTGTTAATTTTTTCGAAGTTCGGTTTGTACCCGAAAGTACGTATCGGGAGGCATCGAATGGAAAAACTGGAGAATGTTCGGAAAGTCGATTTCACTTCGAGATATTATCGACGGATATACATTCTTCTTTGCGCACATATAGGATATGAGATCCTGAAATGAGCGCGGCGAATGACGCTGAATTTCGTGCCTGGCGCACGCATGGACGAACTTCGATTCTGCGCATCCCATCGGCACCGCGGTCGCATGCCGGGTGTAGCTCCAGCCGATCAGCGTATCTGGCACGATAGGGCACGCCGCGGACTTTCCACGACCCTTCCCTTCTCAAGGTCCTGTCGCTGCCTTCTCGGGAAGGTGGGTGCGGATTTGGCCTGCAGCGGACCCGTCGCAACCCGCCCCGCTGTCGAGCGGCAGGGAAGCGCGGCGCAAAGATGAGGCTAGTCTGCCAGACGCATTCCCGTGGCGAGCGGCAGGCTCTCCGCATCCTTTACCGTCTCCATGACAATCGAGGCGCAGACCAGGTTCATGTCGATGCGCGAGACCAGTGCCTTGTAGACGGTGTCATAGGCCTCGACCGACGGCAAAATGATCTTGAGCAGATAGTCGATACTGCCGGTGAGCCGGTACACTTCGACGATCTCCGGGATCTCGCACACTGCCGCCTTGAAGCGCTCGGTCCACTGGGCGCTGTGCACCGTGGCGCTGACGGTGACGAAGATCGTGGTCGTCAGCCCCAGCGCTTCCCGGTCCAGCACCGCGACGTTGCGCTGGATCACGCCGGCGTCGCGCAAGCTGGCGATGCGTCGCGAACAGGCCGAGGGGGACAGATGGACGCGCTCGCCGACCAGGGCCAGCGGGGTGTCGCTGTTACGTTGCAGGATGTCGAGGATGGCGCGGTCGCGGGACGTCAGCATCCGGGGGCTCCGTCGGTCGTGCATGGAGAGGAACGGTCGTTGCGGCGGGCGTCAGGCGGCGATGCCCCAGGCCTCGAGCAGTGCCGCCTCCGAAGGCTCGCGACCGCGAAAGGCAACGAAATTCTCCATCGCCGGACGCGATCCGCCAGGCGACAGCACTTCCTGCCGGAACCGCGCACCCAGCGCCCGTCGATCTGCCGCCGGCCCCTCGAACGCTGCATAGGCATCGCTGGAGAGCAGTTCGGCCCACAGATAGGAATAATAGCCCGCAGCATAGCCGCCGGCGAAGATGTGGCTGAACGCGTGTGCGAAGCGATGCCATTCTGGCGGGCGGACCAGCGCCACCTCTTCGCGGACGGCCTCCAGGATTGCCTGCGGATCGGGGGCGTTCGGCCCGCCCGCCGCGCGATGCAGGCGCAGATCGAACAGGGCGAATTCCACCTGGCGGAGCAGCAGTGGGGCGAGCTGGAAATGGCGCGCGCCCAGCATCCGCTCGATCAGCGCATCGGACAGTGGCGCACCGGTTTCGACATGCGCAGAGGCGGCCTTCAGCACGGCGGGCTCCCAGGCGAAATTCTCGAGGAACTGGCTGGGAAGCTCCACCGCATCCCATTCCACGCCCGCCACCCCCGCGACGCTCGGCACATCGACCGGGCTGAGCAGGTGATGCAGGACATGGCCCATCTCATGGAACAGCGTGACCATCTCGTCATGGGTGATGGTCGCTGCCGTGCCGGGAGCCGGGGGGGCGAAGTTGGTGACGAGATAGGCGATCGGCCAGATCGCACCGCCGTCCTGATAGGCACGGCAGGTGTTCATCCAGGCGCCGCCACGCTTGCCGTCGCGGGCGAACATGTCGGCGAACAGCGCGGCGATCGGATCGGCTCCCGCCGCTGCGCCCCGCCGGTGGATCTCGAAAGAACGGGCATCGGCGTGCCACAGGGCAGTGCCGGCTCCCTCGCGAACCTCCACGTCGAACAGCTCGCCCACCACCGCGAACAACGCGCCGAGTACCTTTGCGAGCGGCAGATGATCCCGGATCTCCGCGCTGTCGAGCGCATGGCGCGCCTGTCGCAGCCGTTCGGTGACGAAGGGGATGTCCCAGGGGGCAAGCGTCTCGATGCCGAGCTGCTCCGCGGCGAAGGCGCGCAGGTCGCCCAGATCGGCCTCGGCCTTGGGGCGGGCGAGCTGGGCGAGCCGCAACAGGAAGGATTCCACCGTCGTCGCATCGGGTGCCATCTTGGTTGCCAGCGATTGCGCCACCGGATCCTCGAACCCCAGCGCGAGCGCCTGGTCCGCGCGCAGGCGCAGGATCTCGCGCATCGTCGCGCTGTTGTCGAACTGGCCTGCATTGGGGCCCTGATCGGAGGCGCGCGTGCCAAAAGCTGCATAGAGCTGGCGGCGCAGATCGCGGTCCTCGGCATGCGACATGACCGCGAGATAGGAGGGCGCGTGCAGCGTGACGAGCCACCCCGTCAGGCCCGCCTGCTCGGCGGCGGCGGCCATGCCGGCACGGCTCGCCTCGGGAATGCCGCGCAGCATTTCGGCATCGGTGACGTGCAGCGTCCAGGCCTGGGTCGCGTCGAGTACGGCATTGGAGAAGGCGGTGGACAGGCGGCTGAGCGCCATCCAGTTCGTCGAGAAGCGGGCGGCGGCTTCACCTTCGAGCGCCACGCCGGAGAGCTCGAACTGCTGTAGCGCCAGGGTCAGCGCGCGGCGGTTTTCCGGCGAGAGCGCGTCGGTCGGGATCTGTGCCATCGCGGCATGGAGCGCCTTGTCCTGGCCGATCGCGGCAAGATGCGCATCGATGATCGCCTGGGCCTCGGCATGCGCCGCCCGCAGCGCCGGAGAGCTGGTGACGCTCAGCAGATGGCCGACGATGCCCCAGCTCTGGTTCAGCGCGAGATCGGCGGCTTCCTTGCGGGCCAGCAGGGCCGGATCGCCGGGCATGGCGCGACACGCTTCCATCGCCTGCGCATGGTCGTCCACCGCGATCCGGATGCCTTCCACGACGTGCTCCGCACCGATGGCGTCGAACGCCGGAAGGCTGGCGCTGTCGCGCCCGAAACGGACCAGGGGATTGACGTGGGGCATGGGGCTCTTCCTGTTGTCGAGGTGCGATAGTTGGTGCCGCTGAGCGGGAGGCGCAACCGGAATTCTGTCTTGCTCAAATCTGTGCAAACGAAATGCGCGTCGCGTCAAGCGAGCCCAAAACTTTGCACCCGTAACGATGGCGGATCCTGCTATTGCTCCCCGCGCATAGAGGTTGCGAGGTGAAGGGTTCGTGCACGGGCGGGTTTCAAACGAAGGTGGGGCGCTCGGACGGAGCGGGGATCGCTGGACCGACTGGGCGATCGGCCGGATCGAGGCGGATTATACGCGCTCCGCCGATACCCATCTGATCCCGCTGTCGCTGCCGGCGCTGCCCGGCGTGGCCATCTACCTCAAGGATGAGAGCAGCCATCCGACCGGCAGCCTCAAGCACCGCCTGGCGCGGTCGCTGTTCCTGCACGCGCTTTGCAACGGCTGGATCACCGAGCAAACCACCGTCGTGGAGGCTTCGTCTGGGTCCACCGCGGTGTCGGAGGCCTATTTCGCCCGGATGCTGGGTCTGCCGTTCATCGCGGTCGTGCCGCAGAGTACCGCGGCGGAGAAGATCGCGGCGATCGAGGCGCTGGGCGGCCTGTGCCACCGCGTCGGCGACCCTTGCGCCGTATATGGCGAGGCAGAGCGGCTCGCGGCCGAGCGCGGCGGTCATTACATGGACCAGTTCACCTTCGCCGAACGGGCGACCGACTGGCGGGGAAACAACAACATCGCCGAAAGCATCTTCGCCCAGATGACCCGCGAACCGTCGCCGGTCCCGAGCTGGATCGTGTGCGGTGCCGGCACCGGCGGAACGTCCGCGACGCTGGGGCGGTTCGTGCGGTACCATCGCCACCCCACCCGGATCTGCGTGGCGGACCCGGCGGCCTCGATATTCCACCGCCACTGGCGCGATCGCGCGATGCGCGCCAATGGCGGCGTGTGCAGCCTGATCGAGGGCATCGGCCGGCCCCGCGTGGAGCCCTCGTTCGTCCCCACCGTGATCGATCGCATGGAAGTCGTCGAGGATGCCGCCTCGATCGCGGCAGCCCGCGTTCTTTCGCAGCATCTCGGCCGGCGGGTCGGTGGATCGACGGGCACCAACCTGGTCGCCTGCGCGCGTCTGGCGAGCGAAATGGCAGCGGCCGGCGTGGACGGATCGATCGTCACCCTGTTGTGCGATTCCGGCGACCGGTATGCATCGACCTATTTCAACGACGCGTGGATCGCGGCGCGTGGCCTGGCGGTGGCGGAGGAGGAAGCACGGATGCGGCAGTTCCTTGCCACCGGGGCGTACCGATAACCGGCCGGCGCCGCGATCCCACCGATCCTTCTGCCCTGGGCCAGCCGCTCAGACGGGCGCCTCGGGCCAGTAGAGCCGCATCGGATTGGCGACGAGCAGCTTGTGCTGCAGCTCGGCCGTAGGCGCGATGCGCGGGATCATGTCGACCAGCGCACCATCATCGGGAATCGCATCCTGCATGTTCGGATGCGGCCAGTCGGTTCCCCACAGCACGCGATCCGGATAGTCGGCGACGAGCGGCGCGACCGCGGCCGCGAAATCCTCCCAGGGCGGACCCTTGCCATCGAGCCGGTCTGGACAGGTGACCTTCGTCCAGATGTCCGGGCGGCTGTCGAGCAGCCCGCGGAACGCCTGCATGTCGGGCCCGTGCGGACCCTGCGCCACGTCCGGCCGGCCCATATGGTCGATCACCAGCAGGGTGGGGATCGCATCGAGGAAGGGGCGGAGTTCGGCAAGGATGTCGGCCTCGAAATACACCACCACATGCCAGCCGAGCGACTGGACGCGGCGGGCGACCTCCAGGAACTTGTCCTTGGGAGCATCGTCCACGAGACGCTTGAGGAAGTTGAAGCGCACGCCGCGGATGCCGCCTTCGTGCAGCGCTTCGAGCTCGGCATCCCGGATCGCGGGGTCGACGACCGCCACGCCGCGTGCCTTGCCGTTCGACTGGGCGATGGCGTGCAGCGTCGCGGCATTGTCGGTACCGTGGCAACTCGCCTGGACGATCACGTTGCGCGAGAATCCGAGCCGATCGCGCAGGGCGAAGAGCATGTCGGGCCCGGCATCCTCGGGCAGATACTTGGCCTTGGCGCTGAACGGAAACGCGGCCATCGGCCCGAAGACGTGGCAATGGGCATCCACCGCACCGGGGGGCGGCGTGAAGCGCGGCACGCTCGGATCGGCGTGCCAGCTGGTGATGCGGCTCATGCGAATACTTCTCCGTCCATCAGCTTGCGCGCGGTGCGCAGCATCGCCGCGCTGGTGACCGTGCCCGCTTCGTCCAGCTCCATCACGCAGGTCGTCTCGCCGGTCGGATGCTCGACCGAGAGCGTCTTGCGCTGCCCTTCGGGCACCACCGCGACCTCCGCGGCGGGCGAGCCCGGGAGCAAGCAGGCAGTGGCGACGCTCACTGCCCCCAGCACGCCGATCGAGGCATGCGCGCGGTGGGGGATGAAGCTGCGCACCGTCACCGCGCCGCCGTTTCGCGGCGGGGCGACGAGCATCATCTTCGGCACCGATTTTTCGCGCACATCGCCCAGATTCATCCGTTCGCCGACCGCCAGCCGGATCGTCTCGATCCGGGCCTTGAGCGCGGAATCGCGGTCGAGCGTCTCGCGATCCTCATAGCCGGTGACGCCGACATCCGCCGCCTTCAGGACCACGCACGGCATGCCATTGTCGATCAGCGTGACGGCCACGCCCTCCACCACGTCCACCGCGTTGCCGGTGGGGAGCAGCGCGCCGCAGGAAGAGCCGGCGGTGTCGCGGAATTCGAGCGGGATGGCGGCAGACGTGCCCGGCACGCCGTCGATCCGGGCATCGCCGGCATAGGTGACGCGGGCGTCGGGCGTCTGCACCGTGGCGACCGCACGCTGGCCGGTATTGACCAGATAGACGCGGACCGGGGTCTCGCCATGCCGTGCCGCGACCAGGCCCCGCTCGATCGCGAAGGGGCCGACGCCGGCAAGGATGTTCCCGCAATTCTGCGCGTCGGACACGATCGCCTGATCGACGAACACCTGGAGGAACAGATAGTCGACGTCCGCGCCGTCGCGGGTCGACTTGCTGACCACGGCCACCTTGCTCGTCAGCGGATCGGCCCCGCCCATGCCGTCGATCTGACGGGGATCGGGCGAACCCATGATCCGCAGCAGGAAGGCGTCGCGCGCTTCGGTGTCGGCAGGCAGGTCCTCGGCGAGGAAGAACGCGCCCTTCGAGGTACCGCCGCGCATCCACATCACCCGGGCGGCGACTGGCTCAGACATATTTCAGCCCCATCTCGGCGAGACGCGGGCGCATGTTGTAGATGTCGAGCCCGAGTTCGCCGGCGGCCAGCCGCTGGCGCTTCGCCTCCTCCAGCGCTTCGCGGGCCTTGGCCTTTTCGAGCACGGCGGCGGCTTGCGCGCGGGGGACGACGCATACGCCGTCATCATCCGCCACGATCACGTCGCCCGCGTTGACCAGTGCGTTCGCGCACACGACGGGTATGTTGACCGAGCCGAGTGTGCCCTTGATCGTACCCTGCGCATGCACCGCCTTGGACCACACGGGAAAGCCCATCGCGGTCAGATCGCGCACGTCGCGCACCCCGGCATCGATGATCAGCCCCCGGCAGCCGCGCGCCTGGGCGGAGGTGGCGAGCAGGTCGCCGAAATAGCCGTCGGTGCAGGGGCTGGTCGGGGCCAGCACGAGGATGTCGCCATCGCGCAGCTGCTCGATCGCGACATGCACCATCCAGTTGTCGCCCGGCGGCGCGGAGATCGTCACCGCGCTGCCGGCAATCCGCGCACCCGCGTAGATCGGGCGCAGGTGCGGCGCCAGCAGCCCGGTACGGCCTTGTGCCTCATGGACGGTCGCGACCCCGGCATGCGCGAGACCATCGATCACCCCGGGATCGGCACGTTCGATATTCTGGACGACGATGCCCGACATGGCAGCTCCTTCTGATTTGCCGGTGGAGGTGCGCGCCTCCGCCGAATGCATCCAATCGAAAGGATGGCGGGGCCATTAGATTTTGCTAATTGTACCGGGTGCAGGTCGACCAGCTCAATATCCGCCACCTTGCCGCTATGGCCGCCGCCGTGCGGCTCGGGAGCGTCAGCAAGGCGGCGGAAGCGGTGCACCTCACCCAGCCGGCGGCCACGCAGGGGATCGCCAAGCTGGAAGCGCAGCTCGGCCTTGCCCTGTTCGAGCGGCGGGCGACGGGCATGGCGCCGACCGCCGCAGCGTTGCGACTGGTGCCACGCGTCGAGGTGGCGCTGCGCCTGATCGGCAGCAACCGGGTGACGGCCGCGCAGCTGCGTGCGTTCGTGGCGCTCGCGCAGCAAGGCAGCTATCCCGCAGCGGCGCAAGCCGCGGGGGTGACGGTTTCGTCGCTTCACCGTGCGGTCGGCGATCTCAGGCTGGCGCTGGGACAGCGGCTGGTCGATCGGCGCGGGCGCGGGCTGGTTCTGACCCATCACGGCGTCCAGGTCGCGCGGCGGCTGCGCCTCGCGCTGGCAGAGCTGCGTGCGGGCGTCGAGGATCTCGGCGAGCTGCTCGGACGGGCGTCGGGGCGCATCTCGATCGGCGCGATGCCGCTGTGCCGCGCACGGTTGTTGCCCCACGCGATCAACGCGTTCCGGCGCGACCATGCTGGCATCGACCTGTTGATCCACGAAGGGGCGCATGGCGAACTGGTGGGGCCGCTGCGCGACGGCGAGATCGACCTGATGATCGGCGCCGTCCGCGATCCGGCGACGCTGGGGGCAGACCTTGTCCAGACACGCCTGTTCGACGACCGGCCGACGATCATCGGCCGCGCGGGACACCCGCTGGCCGACGAGTCGGACCGGCTGGCGGCGCTGCACCGATATGGCTGGATCGTTCCGCCCGAAGGCACGCCGCTGCGCACGCTGTGGCGCAACCTGTTCGCCGCGATCGGTGGACCGCTGCCGCCGGTGCCGATCGAATGCGGTTCGGTGATGACGATCCGCGAACTGCTGCAGGCGGGGGACGAGCTCACGCTGCTTTCGGTCGATCAGCTTTCGGTGGAGCTGGCCAGCGGCATGCTGGTCGATCTGGGGCCGGCCCCGGGTGCGGTGACCCGCACGATCGGCGTGACCCACCGCGCCGACTGGCGGCCGACCCGTGCCCAGGCAGCGTTCCTGGCGACGGTCCATGCCTCGGCCGAGACCCTCTATACGTAAAAACTTATAACGGGCCGGCGGATTCGATTGGTCGTCGCTGCCTCGCTCGGCCATGCCGCCGCCATGACCGACACGATCGCCCTGATCGGCTTTGGAGAGGCTGGATCCACCTTCGCCCGCGCCGGCGGTTGGGAAGGGGCGCGCGTCTTCGATCGCAAGACGGACACCGGCGACGCCGCAGCGATGCGCGAGCGTTATGCCGAAGCCGGGGTCGAGGGCGCCGCGACGCTGGCCGAGGCACTGGCGGGCCGGCCGTTCGTCCTGTCGCTCGTCACCGCCGACCAAGCGCTGGCCGCGGCCGAGGCCGCCGCGCCGCACCTCGCTCCGCATGCGCTGTACTGCGACGGCAACAGCGTCGCCCCGCAGACCAAGCAGTCGGCCGCGCGTGCCGTGGAAGCAGCGGGCGCACACTATGTCGACCTCGCCATTCTCGCGCCGGTCGATCCCGCACGCCTCGCCGTGCCGCTGCTGCTGAGCGGCGCGCAGGCGGAAGCGGCGGCGGCGGCGCTCGCCGTCCTCGGCTTCCAGAACATCAGCGTGGCCGGCGATGCTGTCGGACGTGCCTCGTCGATCAAGATGATCCGTTCGGTGATGGTAAAGGGCATCGAGGCGTTGACCGCCGAATGCATGCTGGCGGCCGAGGCGGCGGGGGTGCGCGAGGCGGTGCTCGCTTCGCTCGACGCCAGCGAGCGCCCGCGCCCCTGGGAAGCGCGCGCCGATTACAATCTCGACCGCATGATGATCCACGGGCTGCGTCGCGCCGCCGAGATGGAGGAAGTCGTCAAGACACTGGAGGCGCTGGGGACCGGCGCCGCCATGACCCGCGGCACCGTCGCGCGTCAGCGTGCGATCGGCATGCTGGCGCTCGGTGCACCGCCCGAAGGGCTGGGCGCCAAGCTCGCCGCGATCGAGGAGAGGACGAAAATCCAATGACGATGATCATCGACTGTCACGGCCATTATACCGTGCTGCCCAAGGCGCATGACGCCTGGCGCGAGGCGCAGAAGGCCGCGTTCAAGGCCGGCACCTGCCCGCCGCCCTATCCCGAGATCAGCGACGACGAGATCCGCGAGACGATCGAGGCCAACCAGCTGCGCCTGATCAGGGAGCGCGGTGCCGATCTCACCATCTTCTCGCCCCGCGCCTCGGCGATGGCGCCCCATGTCGGCGACGAGAAGGTCGCGCGGGAATGGGCGCGTCGCTGCAACGACCTGATCGGGCGCGTTGTCAATCTGTTTCCCGAAACCTTTGCCGGCGTGTGCATGCTCCCGCAAAGCCCCAAGGCCGATATGCAGGGCTCGATCGAGGAACTCGAGCGCTGCGTCACCGAGCTCGGCTTCATCGGCTGCAACCTCAACCCCGATCCGGGCGGTGGCCATTTTACCCATCCGCCGCTGACCGACCGCTATTGGTACCCCTTCTACGAGAAGATGGTCGAGCTTGACGTGCCGGCGATGATCCACGTCTCCGGTAGCTGCAACCAGGCGATGCACGCGACCGGCGGCTATTATATCGCCGCCGACACGATCGCCTTCATGCAACTGCTCGAAGGCGATCTGTTCAAGGACTTCCCGACGCTGCGCTTCATCATCCCGCATGGCGGCGGCGCGGTGCCCTATCATTGGGGGCGCTACCGGGGTCTCGCGGACATGCTGAAGAAGCCGTCGCTGGACACGCATCTGATGCAGAACATCTTCTTCGATACCTGCGTCTATCACCAGCCGGGTATCAATCTGCTGGCCGACGTGATCGACAAGAAGAACATCCTGTTCGGGTCGGAGATGGTGGGCGCGGTGCGCGGCATCGATCCCACCACCGGCCAGTATTTCGATGATACCAAGCGCTATGTCGACGCGCTTAACCTGCCCGAGGCGGAACGCCACGCCATTTTCGAGGGCAATGCCCGCCGGGTCTTTCCGCTGCTGGACGCCAAGCTGAAGGCGCGCGGTCTGTGAGCGGCGCGCGCGACATCCACGCCTATCTGGCGGAGTTCGAGGATATCCCCGGCACGCGCGTCTACACCGCGGCGCGGGCCCGGCAGGGATATTGGATGAACCAGTTCGCGATGAGCCTGATGAAAGCGCAAAATCGCGAGCGCTTCAAGGCGGACGAGCGCGCCTATCTCGAAGCATGGCCGCTCAGTGACGCGCAGAAGCAGGCGCTGCTCGACCGCGATTACAATCGCTGCCTCGATCTGGGCGGCAATATCTATTTCCTCGCCAAGCTCTTCTCCACCGATGGCCTCAGCTTCCTGCAGGCGGTCGGCACGATGACCGGGATGAGCCCGCAGGACTATCAGGCGATGATGGTCGCCGGCGGACGTTCCCCACAGGGCGTGCGCTCGATCCGGGAGAAGCGCTGATGGCACGGATTACCGCCGGTGTGGCGACCAGTCACATCCCCGCCGTGGGTGCGGCGCTGGATCTCGGCAAGACCGCCGAGCCTTACTGGCAGCCGGTTTTCGCCGGCTATGACTGGTCAAGGCAGTGGATTGCGGGCGAAAAGCCCGACGTCGTGATCCTGGTCTATAACGACCATGCCTCGGCGTTCGACATGCGGATCATCCCTACCTTCGCGATCGGCTGTGCCGAGCGCTACGGCATCTGCGACGAAGGCTGGGGACCGCGCCCGGTACCCGACGTGATCGGCCATCCCGATCTCGCCTGGCACATCGCGCAGAGCTGCATCCTCGACGAGTTCGACCTGACCATCGTCAACGAGATGCAGGTCGATCATGGCCTCACCGTGCCGATGAGCCTGATGTTCGGCCAGCCCGAGACCTGGCCGGTGAAGGTGGTGCCGCTCGCGGTCAACGTCGTCACCTATCCGCCGCCCTCTGGCAATCGCTGCTGGCTGCTCGGCGAGGCGATCGCGCGGGCGGTGGAAAGCTATCCCGAGGATCTCAACGTGCAGGTCTGGGGCACGGGCGGCATGAGCCACCAGCTCCAGGGCCCGCGCGCCGGGCTGATCAACGCCGAATGGGACAATCGCTTCCTCGATCTGATGAGCGGCCCGCACGGCAACGACCTCCGCGCCATTCCGCATATCGAATATCTGCGCGAGACCGGCTCGGAAGGCATCGAGATGGTGATGTGGCTGATCATGCGGGGCGCGCTGGGCCGCGACGTGCGGGCGCTGCATCGCCATTACCACGTCCCCGCTTCCAACACCGCGGTCGGGCATCTCGTGCTCGAACCCGTCCGCTGATCCAGAACTCACAGGAGACACCCATGCGTATTGCCCTGGCCGGCGCCGGCGCGTTCGGCGAAAAGCATCTCGACGGCCTGCAGAAGATCGACGGGGTGGAGATCACCTCGATCATCAGCCGCACCGCCGAGCAAGCCGCCGCGGTTGCCGAGAAATACGGCGCCAGGCACCATTCGACCGAGCTAGAAGATGCGCTCGCCCGCGACGATGTCGACGCGGTGATCCTGTGCACCCCCACCCAGATGCACGCCGAACAGGCGATCGCCTGCATGAACGCGGGCAAGCACGTCCAGGTCGAGATCCCGCTGGCGGACAGCTGGGCAGACTCGCAGGCGGTGCTGGCCAAGCAGCAGGAAACCGGGCTGGTCTGCATGGTCGGGCACACGCGCCGCTTCAACCCCAGCCACCAATGGGTCCACAACCGCATAACCGCGGGCGAGATCGCCGTGCAGCAGATGGACGTGCAGACCTATTTCTTCCGCCGCAAGAACATCAACGCCAAGGGCCAGCCGCGCAGCTGGACCGACCATCTCCTGTGGCACCATGCCGCGCACACGGTCGACCTGTTCGCCTATCAGGCGGGCAAGATCGTACAGGCGCATGCGGTGCAGGGGCCTATCCATCCCGAGCTCGGCATCGCCATGGACATGTCGATCCAGCTCAAGAGCGAGAGTGGCGCGATCTGCACCCTGTCGCTCAGCTTCAACAATGACGGGCCGCTGGGCACCTTCTTCCGCTACATCTGCGACAACGGCACCTATATCGCCCGCTACGACGATCTGGTGAACGGCAAGGAAGAACCGATCGACGTCAGCCAGGTGGATGTGTCGATGAACGGCATCGAGCTGCAGGACCGCGAGTTCGTCGCGGCGATCCGCGAGGGTCGCGAGCCGAACAGCTCGGTAGGCAAGGTGTTCGATTGCTACCGCGTGCTCGGCGAGCTGGAAGCACAGCTGGCGGGCTGAGCCGTGATCGCCGCGCGCTCCCGAAAGGTGCGCGGCGACATGCCGACATGTCGCGCGAAGAAGCGCGAAAAATAGGCGGGATCCTCGAAACCCACGGCATCGGCGATCTCGCCGACCGACAGGTTCGAATAAAGCAGCAGCCGGCGCGCCTCGAGCAGGGCCCGGGCATCGAGCATCGCCGCGGGGCTGCTATCCGCTACCCGCGTGCAGGCGAGCCGCAAGGCGGTGACGCTTACCCCCAGCGCGCGGGCATGCACCCCCACCGGCTCGCGCACGCGGAAGCGCTCCTCGATCCGCGCCCGCAGCCGCGCGACGATCTCCGCCTCGCGCCGGTTGCCCGATCCGGCCGCAGCCGAAGGGCGGGCGTGGCGCAGGCTGCGGACCAGGATGGCGAGCAGCGCCGCCTCGACCGCTGCCCGCTGGCCAGGCGCGGACCAGTTGAGCTCGCGCTGCATCTCGGCGAGCATCGCGGCGACGGCCTTGGCGTCGTGCGCGGCGAGCGACAGCACCCGAGAGGTGCGGAACAGCGTTTCCAGCGTCGCGTCGCGGGTGGCGAGCTGCGCGAAATAACTGTCGGCGATCGTGCACACCCAGCCGCTCGAGTCGCGATGCCAGGTGAAACCGTGGACGATCCCCGCCGGCACCAGCAGCAGCGCGGGCGCGTCGAACGCCACCGTCTCGGCTTCCGCCGTCATCGATCCACCGCCCTCCGAGATCAGGATTACATGGTTCAGATCACGATGCAGATGCGGGCGGATCGTCCATTCGCTGGGGCGCGAGCGATCATCGAGGCTCTCGACATGGACGAACCCCTCGGCGACGCCGCGCTGCGGTTCGCCATAGAGATAAAAGGCGGGGACGGGGCTGCGCTCGCGCATGGCACAGCATTGCATGCATGGTCGAATCGTCCAAGTAAATGGTTGACCTCTCCCTCACACCCCAGCCGCAGGTTGCGCGAGCTTCGATCCAACGAACGAACATGGAGAGGTGCGCGTGCGAACCCAGGTTGCAATCATCGGCGCAGGCCCGGCCGGTCTGCTGCTCGGCCATCTGCTGCGAGCGGAAGGAATTGACGTCGTGGTCGTCGAGCGCGCGACCCCCGACTATGTCCTCGGCCGCATCCGAGCCGGCGTTCTGGAGCGCACCTCCACCATGCTGATGGAGCGGGTGGGCATCGCCGAGCGGATGCACAGCGAGGGCCTGCCACATGACGGCTTCGCTCTGGCGGACGGGGACAGGCTGATCCGCATTCCGGTAACCGAGCTGACCGGGCATCATGTACTGGTCTATGGCCAGACCGAACTCACCCGCGACCTGATGGACGCGGCGCCCGAACGCGGGCTGCAGGTCATCTATGCTGCCGGGGAGGTGGCCCTGCACGATGTCGAGAGCGACGCGCCGTACGTCACCTACACTAAGGACGGTCGTGCGGAACGGATCGATGCCGGCTTTATCTGCGGCTGCGATGGGTTTCACGGCCCCTCGCGGAAGGCGATCCCCGCCAGCATCGGCACCGCGTTCGAGAAAATCTATCCGTTCGGCTGGCTGGGCACTCTTGCGGACGTGCCGCCCTGCCATCACGAGCTGATCTACGCCAACCACGATCGCGGCTTCGCGCTCGCTTCGATGCGCTCGGCGACGCGCAGCCGCTACTATATCCAAGTGCCGCTCGACGAGAAGGTCGAGGATTGGCCGGACGACCGGCTGTGGGACGAACTGGCGGTGCGGCTGGGGCCGGAGGCGGCGGCGAACCTTACCCGCGGTCCAGCGATCGAGAAGTCGATCGCGCCGCTGCGCTCCTTCGTGTTCGAGCCGATGCGCCACGGACGGCTGCTGCTCGCCGGCGACAGCGCGCATATCGTGCCGCCCACCGGCGCCAAGGGGCTCAATCTCGCCGCTTCGGACGTGCATTATCTTTCCGAAGCGCTCGTCCGGCACTTCAAGGCCGGCGATCACGACGCGATCGGCGGCTATTCGCAAAAGGCCCTCGCCAGGGTCTGGAAATCCGAGCGCTTCTCGTGGCAACTGACCCGGCTGATGCATCGTTTCCCGGAGAATGATGCGTTCGATCGCCGGATGCAGCTGGCCGATCTGGACTATATCGCCACGTCGCGTGCGGCCCAGACGACTATCGCCGAAAACTATGTAGGATTGCCGCTCTGACCATGCCGATGCTTCCCACCCGCAAGATTGGCCCGTTAACCGTTTCGGCGATCGGGCTGGGCTGCATGAATCTCAGCCACGCCTATCTGCCGCGCCCCGATGCGGGCGAAGCGGAGCGGCTGCTGCTGCACGCGCTGGATGCCGGCGTGACCTTTCTCGATACCGCGGCGCTCTACGGCTTCGGCGCGAACGAGGAGTTGCTTGGGCGGACTGTGATGCATCGCCGCGCCGAGTTCATCTTGGCCAGCAAGTGCGTGCTTGGCGGATCGGACGGCAAGCGTGGGATCGACGGCAGCCCGGAGGCGATCACCCGCACGCTGGAGGAGTCGCTGCGCCGGCTGAACGTCGAGCAGATCGACCTGTATTACATGCACCGGCTCGACCCCAGGGTGCCGGTGGAGGAGTCGGTCGGCGCCCTGGCCCGCGCGGTGGAGGCTGGCAAGATCGGTGCGATCGGCCTGTCCGAAATGTCGGCGGCAACGCTGCGGCGCGCGCATGCCGTCCACCCGATCGCGGCGATGCAGACCGAATATTCGCCCTGGACGCGCAACCCCGAAATCGCGGTGCTCGATGCCTGCGCCGAGCTGGGCGTGGGCTTCGTCGCCTTCTCGCCGGTTGCGCGCGGACTGCTGGCGGGCGGGATCGGGGCGGACGGCGTTCCGCAGGGCGACCTGCGCGGTGCCATGCCCCGGTTCCAGGGCGACAACCTGGCGCACAATCTGGAGATGGCGACCCGCTTCGGCGCCATCGCGGAGGCGGCCGGCTGCACCATGGCGCAGCTCTGCATGGCCTGGGTGCTGTCCCGGCGCGACTTCATCGTGCCGATCCCGGGTACGACGCGGATCGATCATCTCGACGATCTGCTCGGCACCTTCGCGCGGCCGGTTCCGGCGGAGACACTGGCGGCGGTCGACGCACTGTTTCCGCCCAATGCGGCCGCCGGCCCCCGCTACGCCGCCGAGGCGCAGTCCCAGGTCGATACCGAAGTCTGGGCGGACGAGCAGCTGGCCTGAGCGTCAGCCGGCCAGCATCCGGAACGCCCGACGATTGGCGATCGCCACCGCCGCATGGCCGCGCATGAGCTGTTCGGCCCGGTCGGCATCGCCGCTGCGGATCGCCTCGAAGACGGCGCGGTGTTCGCGGTGCGCGCGGAGCAGATGGTGGTATTCGCCGTCGAGATCGTCCCAGTCCAGCGCCAGCGCGGCCGCGGAGGCAAAGGGCAGATGGTTGTTGCGGCCCAGCGCCAGCGCGATCGACGGGTTGTCGCTGGCAGCGATCAGCTGGTCGTGAAAGGCAAGGTTGTAGCGGTAAAAGCGATCGAGGTCGCCATCGGCCAGATGGCCCTTTGCGAACAGCGCGTCGCCGTCGACCAAGGTCGCTTCGAGGCGCGCATCCTCTGCAACCGACAAGCGGCGCTCGGCGACCCGGCGTGCGGCAAGGCCTTCCAGTACCCCGCGCACCTCGATCGCGCCAGTGATCGCGGCGGCGTTCACCGCGCGCGGGGTATAGCCGCGCGCGCCGAGCTTCACCACCAGACCCTCATGCTCCAGCGCGCGGAGCGCGGTTCGCACCGGCATGCGCGACACGCCCAGCGCCTCGGCCGTTGGGATCTCGGCGATACGGTCGCCGGGCTTGATCGTGCCGTCGGCGATCATGCGGCGGAGCGCGACCAGCACCTGCTGGCCCGGCTTGGCAGGCTTTTCCATCGCGTCGGCTTAAAGCACCCCGCGCGCGATGGGCCAAGGGGCTGGTTTCAGGCGGCTTCTGCCTCCGACGGGCGTTCTGCTGTGATCGCCCGGTCGATCATCAGCCGCGAGCGCACACCGCCGGCGTCGATGTTGAGCTTCATCAGCCGGCGTTCGGGATAGCGCAGCAGATTGGCCTGCTGCCGCTCGAGCATTTCGAGATCCTCGCCGAAGATCGTACCCTGGCCCGCGCGGATCGTGTCGGTCAGCGCGGCATCGCCGATGGCGAAGCGCCGGGCCATGCCCCAGAAATAATGGTGCGAGGTCTCCGTCTCGGGCGTGATGAAGTCGACCACGATGCTGGAGGCCTTCCAGCGGTCCTCGGCGTGATAGCCGCCCTTGCCGGCAAGGGCCACGCCCACTTCGATCAGCACATGACTGGGCAGGGTGAAACGACAGATTTGCCAGCGATCGACCGGCTCGTCGTCGGGCAGCCCGGCGCCGCGTAGCGCCATCTTCCAGAAGGGCGGCGCCTCGATCCCGTCCATGAAGCGCCGGGTGACGACCTGCCCGTCCTCGATCAGCGTCTCGACCGGCGCCTCGTCGATCTCCTTCTGGCCGATGCTGGTGCTGTGGACATAGGTCTCGTGGGTTAGGTCCATCAGATTGTCGACCATCAGCCGATAGTCGCAAGCAATATGGTAATAGCCGCCGCCATACGCCCATTCGGGGCTCTCGGCCCAGTGCAGCGGGTGGAGCCTGGCCGGATCGGCGGCTTCCGCGTCGCCCGGCCACACCCAGATGAACCCATAGCGCTCGATCACTGCGAAGCGACGGACGCCGGCGAACTTTTCCACCCGTTGCCCGGGCATCGACGTCGCCCGCCCAGCACAGCCCATTGTCAGGCCGTGATAGCCGCACACCAGCTCGCCCTCGCGGACGAAGCCAAGCGACAGCGGGGCGCCGCGATGCGGGCAGAAATCCTCCAGCGCCACGACCGCGCCGGCGGCATTGCGGAAGAACACCATGGGCTCGCCGCAGATCGTGCGGCCGAGCGGCTTTTCCCCGAGTTCGGCGGCAGTCGCCGCAACATACCAGGCGTGTCGGGGCCAGGGGCGTGCTGCATCCAGCGCCGTGTCGATCTGCCGTTCCATTCGCGCCTCATCCTCAGATTCTCATTATTGGATCCAATAGAGGTCGAAAATGCGAACACGTCAAGCGCTCACCGCACCATAGTCGACGAGATGCGGGCGGAGGGGCAGTCAGCCGACCAGCTCCGTTGCGGCGGCGTGGCGCCGCAAGCCTTCGCGCAGCCACACCAGGCCGCTATCGTCGGCGCGCGCGCGGTTGAACTGGATCATCTCGCGCATCCGCGGCAGCGGGAAGGGAGGGGGCGCCATCGCGAGCGGCAACTTGTCCATGAACAGTCGTGCCAGGCGCGCATGGACAAGCGCGATCCGATGCGTGCCCGGCAGCAGCCACGGCACCAGCGTGAACGACGTGACCGTCACCTCGATGCGCCGGACGTCGCCGCGCGCGCGGACCGCCTGCTCGATAAAGGCCGGGGTATTCGAGAGCTCCACCACGACATGCCCGGCCGCCCGATACTCCGCTTCGGTGATCGGCTTGGCGAACAGCGGGTTTTCGGCCCAGCCAAGCAGGACATGCTCTTCCTCGAACAGCAATTCGGTCGGGTGGCCGTTTGCCTGGAATTGCTCGGGCGAGATGATGCAGTCGACCTCGCCGCGCTCCATCTGCTCGGTGACGCCGGTATGCGGCGCGATCACCGAGCAGCGTATGTCGGGCGCCTCCACTGCCATTTCGGCCAGCAGCGGCTGCACGGCGATCGAGGTGACATAGTCCGACGCGGCGATCCTGAACCTGCGCCGCGAGGTGCGCGGATCGAAAAGCGTGGACCCGGAAATCAGCGCCTGCGCGCTGGCGACGATTTCGGCGACGCGCGGGGCGAGTTCCTGCGCGTGGGGGCTCGGCACCATCTGCTTGCCATTGGCGACCAGCAACGGATCGTTGAAGGACTCGCGCAGCCGCCGCAGGGCCGCGCTCATTGCCGGCTGGGTGAGATGGAGCCGCTCTGCCGCTCGTGTCACGCTCCGCTCCTCCATCAGCGTGTGGAAGGCGACGAGCAGGTTCAGGTCAAACCGATCCAGGCGCATGCATAAATCCTGTGATTGTATCATCATAAAATATTAGAATTTTGATTGATGTCAAAAACGACCCATCCTGCCTGCCAGCGGACGATCGAAGATCCGCACTATCAGGAGAGTGGATGTGACTCGGGCATGGAGGCGGACCAGTTCGATACTGGCGCTCACGATCGCAGGTATTGCCGCGCAGGCGAATGCGCAAACCGATGGTCAGACGAGGGGCAGCGCTCCGCAGCAGCAGGATGCCAACGGCGAAACCGACCAGCAGGGTCTGCAGGAAATCATCGTCACGGCGCAGCGCAAGGCGGAAAATCTCCAGCGCGCCGGCATTCCCGTGGCCGTCGTCACCGGCGATCAGCTGGTCAGCCGCGGCCTGACCAGCTCCAACGAACTGGGCAATTCGGTGCCCTCGCTCAGCGCACAGCCCCAGGGGGGCGCCAACACCGTCTTCTTCCTGCGCGGCGTCGGCAATTTCACGGTCAACGGCTACAGCGATCCGGCAGTCGCGTTCAATTACGACGGGGTGTATCTAGGCAGGGCAACGTCCACCTCGGGCATCTTCTATGATCTCGAACGGGTGGAGGTACTGAAGGGGCCGCAGGGGACGCTCTACGGGCGCAACGCTACCGCGGGCGCGATCAACGTGTTGCCGACCCGCCCCAGGATCGGCGAAAACAGCGGCTTCGTTACCGCCAGCTACGGCAATTACGACGCGGTCAACGTCCAGGGCGCGATGAACATCGCGATGGGCGAGCATGGTGCGATGCGCGTCGCCGGCAACCTGGTGAGCCGCGACGGCTACCAGACCGACGGCACCAGCGACGAAAAGACCCAGGCACTTCGCGTCCAGCTGCTCGGCGAGTTGACGCCGGACCTCACCGTGCGCGTCGGCGGCGACTTCTCGCACAGCGGCGGCAAGGGGCCAGGTTCCACCTATGCCGGCCGCATCGTGTTCAACGGTACGAGCAACCAGTTCGTCCCGTCGGGCTTCGGGGCCGATAGCGGCCTGTTCTCAGCCGACGCCCAGGCCTATCGCCAGACGCTGTTCAGCGGGCTCTCCGGCCGCACGCTGGCCCCGCTCGACCTGCAGCCCTATCTCGACAACAATTATTACGGAGCCAATGCGGAGATCAGCCTGCGCACCGGGGCCGGTACGCTGACGGTGATCCCGTCCTGGCGCTACGCCAAGCTCGACAATCGCTTTGCCGTCCCGGCCTTTTACGGCGATGTCGCCGAGACCGATGAGCAGAAGAGCCTGGAGATCCGCTTCGCCGGCAACCGCATCGGCCTGTTCGATTACATGCTCGGGGCTTATTATTTCGACGAGTCCGTCGCAGCGACCTATCTGTATGCGCAGCAGGCACTGAACGCCTATCAGCAGTTCACCTCCGCCACCAAATCCTATGCCGGGTTCGGGCGGCTCACCGCCAATTTCGGCGATCGGCTGCGGCTGATCGGTGGCCTGCGCTACACCAAGGACGACAAGGACTTCAACGGCCGCGCCGACGTGTTCCTCGTTCGCTGCACGGTCGCGGTGCAGGGCCGGCCGAGCTGCCCCACCGCGCCGCTGCTACCCTCGAGCGGGCGCTATCAGGACCTGCCCGGCACGGTGTATCCGAACGTGCCGGACAACCAGGCCCGGCCGATCGGCACGACCGGCGCGCTGCTGATCCACGCCGTCACCCCGGTCGCGACCACGCTGTCGAACGACCGCTTCACCTATCATCTGGGCGCGGAGTTCGATGTCGGACCGCACTCGCTGCTCTATGCCAATTACGAGACCGGCTATCGCTCGGGCGGGTTCGCGCTGTCGGCCGGCTACGAGACGTTTCAGCCCGAATATATCGACGCCTACACGATCGGCATGAAGAACCGGTTCTTCGACAACCGGCTGCAGCTGAACCTCGAGGCGTTCCTGTGGAAGTATCGGAACCAGCAGGTCAACCACACCGGGATCGACAGGAACGGCAATCAGGGGCAGTTCACCGAGAATGTCGGCAAGTCGACCAACAAGGGCGTCGAAGTGGATGCCCAGCTGCTCGCGACGCAGACCACGCTGCTGAGCGTCAACGTCCAGTATCTCGACGCGAAGTACGACAATTTCGTCTATCGCGAGCCGATCGGCGCGACGCCGCCGATCACCGGCTGTCCCTATCGTGCGAGCGCCACCGCCGGCATGTACGACATTGATTGTTCGGGCCGTACCGCCTTCCAGTCGCCCAAATGGACGATGAACCTGGGTGCCCAGCAGACGCTGCCGCTGGGCGCGTACAAGGCGGTGCTGTCCGCCGACACGCAGTATCGGTCCAGCCGGGTGGTGGGCTTCGAATATATGCCCAACCAGCTGGTCGGCGCGACCTGGGTAAGCAACGCCCAGATCGCCTTCGGGTCGGCCGACGATCGCTGGTCGATCGCCGCCTATGTCCGCAACATCGAGGACGAACGCTACCAGGCGAGCGCGCAGATCTACAGCGCCGGTTCGGCCGCGCTCGCCGTGTATTCGCCGCCGCGCACCTATGGCGTGCGGGTGACGTCGAAATTCTAGGAAGGTCGGCATGCAGTCTCTCAACATTCTCGTCATCGGCGGCGGCATTGGCGGTCTCACCGCCGCCATTGCGCTGCGCCGGAAGGGCTTTGCGGTCGACGTGATCGAGCGCGACCCCGACTGGTCGGTGTACGGCGTCGGCATCATCCAGCAGGCCAATGTCCTGCGCGCGATGAAGGCGCTGGACCTGCTCGACGATTATCTCGGCGCTGGCGTCGGGTTCGATGCCGTGGAGATCTTCCGTCCGGACGGCGTGAAGGTCGCACGGGTTCCCGCTCCCCGCCTCTTGGAGGGCTATCCCGCCAATGTCGGGATCGGCCGGCGGGCGCTGCACAAGGTGCTGGGGGACCGCACGATCGCGCTCGGCGCGGACGTGCGCCTGGGCATCACGGCCGAGACGATCGTCGACGATGGCGAGCAGGTTGCGGTCACCTTCTCCGATGGCAGCAGCGGGATCTACGACATCGTGATCGGCGCCGACGGCGTCTATTCGCAGACCCGCCAAACCCTGTTCCCGGAGGCCGAGCGCCCGCAATTCACCGGGCAGGCGGTGTGGCGCTACAATTTCCCGCGCTTTGCCGATCTCGATGCGCTGCAGGTCTATAACGGGCCGACCGGCGTGGGGTTCGTGCCGATCAGCGATGCGCTGATGTACATGTACGT
This sequence comes from Sphingomonas sp. R1, assembly GCF_025960285.1. Classification (GTDB taxonomy): domain Bacteria; phylum Pseudomonadota; class Alphaproteobacteria; order Sphingomonadales; family Sphingomonadaceae; genus Sphingomonas. The sequence goes on from NZ_CP110112.1 coordinate 79,730, forward strand.
GACCACGCCCGAGCCGGACAATCCGCGCTACCCGCGCAACGGGCTGGCGGCGACGATGCGGGCAAAGCTCGCCGCCTGCGCGCCGGCGATCCGCGACCTGGCCGAACAGATCACCGACGATGACGGCGTGGTCTATCGGCCGCTCGAAGGCATGCTGATAGAAGGGCCGTGGCATCGCGGCCGGGTCGTGCTGCTCGGCGATGCGGTGCACGCGACGACCCCGCATCTGGGGCAGGGCGCGGGCATGGCGATCGAGGACAGCCTCGTCCTCGCCGAGGAGCTGGAGCGCGCCGAGACGGTAGCGGATGCCTTCACCGCCTACCGCGCCCGCCGCTTCGATCGCTGCGCCTATATCGTCCGCCAGAGCCTTTCGATCTGCCACGGCCAGCTCGGCAAGGGACCGCCGGTCGATAACGCCAAGGCGACCGCCGAGATGTTCGCCGTCACCGCCCAACCCATCTGACCCTTCCCAGGAAACCCGATCATGACCCGCGTTACCGAGATCCGCTATGTCGGCTATGCCGTCACCGACTTCGACGCCGAGAAGCGCTTTTACGAGGAGATATGGGGCCTGGAGCCCGTGCCGAGCGAGGACGGCCTGGCCTGGTTCAAGGCGCAGGGACATGACGAGCATCATGTCGTCCGCCTCCGCCCTGCCGAAGAGAACCGGATCGACGTCATCGCGCTGTCCGCCGATAGCCCCGCGGATGTCGACGCACTCCACGCGCGGGTGACCGAGGCCGGCTGCACGGTCGCGCGGGCACCCGCTGCGCTTGCCACGCCGGGCGGCGGCTATGGCTTCCGCTTCTTCTCGCCCGACGGCCTGTTGTTCGAAGTCTCCAGCGATGTCGCGCGCGGCCAGCGCCGTGAGATCGCCCGCTGGGACGGCGTGCCGGTCAAGATCAGCCACATCGTGCTGCACTCGCCGAACCATCAGGCGGCGGTGCAGTTCTTCGCCGACGTGCTCGGCTTCAAGGTGAGCGACTGGCTCGGCGACTTCATGTGCTTCCTGCGCTGCAATTCGGCGCATCACCGCATCGCGCTGCTGCCCGGGCCCGCCTGCCTCAACCATGTCGCCTATGACATGGAGGGGATCGACGGCATGATGCGCGGCGCGCACCGGCTGAAGCTCAACGGCATCAACATCGGCTGGGGCCCCGGGCGACACACCGCCGGCAACAACACCTTCAGCTATTTCGTGACTCCGAGCGGCTTCGTCACCGAATACACCTCCGAGCTGGAGGAGGTCGATTTCGAGGCGCACCAGCACCAGGTCTACACCCCCGCGCCGCTGATCATGGACCAGTGGGGCATCGGCACCGGCGGCCCGCAGACGCTGCCGCATCCCGCACCCAATCCCGGCCTGTTCGTGGCGGCGGAGGCCTGATCCCATGGCGTTGTTCGAATATTTCCCCAACTATATCTGGAACCTGTCGGTCGCGATCGCGATGGAGAGCGGCGGCCAGATCGGCGAACTCGTCGACATGTGCCAGCCGATCAAGGACGCGGCAGCGAGCGGCGCCGATGCCGGCACGCCGCAGTTCATGGCCCGGTGGGTCGCGATGGCCGACAAGCTGATCGACCTTGCCGCCGAGGACGAGGCACGGGGCCGGGCCTTCTCCGCCTCGACCAAGCTGGAGCGCGCGGCGCTGTATCTGTTCACCGGCGAGCGGATGCAGGGCCATGGCCACCCCGGCCGCAAGGAAACCTATGCCAAGGCGCGCGCGACCTTCGATCGCTCGACCGCACTCGGCAAGCTCAACCGCGAGCGGGTGGAAATCCCGCTGGAGACCGGCACCATGCCGGCGCTCTATACCCGCGCACCGGGCGATGGCCCGAAGCCGGTCGTGGTCTATTGCAACGGCCTCGATAGCTGCAAGGAGCTGCTCTACTGGTCGCGCCTGCCCGAGGCGCTGGCGCGGCGCGGCATCTCCACGCTGTGTGTCGACCAGCCAGGCTCGGGCGAGGCGCTGCGGCTTCAGGAGCTGCCCGTCGATCCGCATTCGGAGCACTGGGCCTCGAAGGCAGTCGACTGGCTGGAGCTGCAGAGCGACGTCGACCCGAAGCGCATCGGCATGACGGGGATCTCGCTCGGCGGGCACTTCGCGCCGCGCGCGGTCGCCTACGAATCCCGCTTCGCCTCGGGTGCCTGCTGGGGCGCCAATCACAACTGGGCCGAGGTGCAGCAGAAGCGCCTCAAGCGCGAGGGCGAGAACCCGGTGCCGCATTACTGGGCGCATGTGATGTGGGCCTTTGGTGCGGCGGACATGGACGACTTCTTCGCCAAGGCGGAGACCATGAACCTGAACGGCCATATGGGCGGCGTGACGGTGCCCTTCCTCGTCACCCACGGCGCCGAGGATCGCCAGATCAGCGTGCAGTATGCGCATGATTGCTATGATCAGCTGGTCAACAGCCCGAAGCGCGAGCTGAAGATCTTCACCGCGCGGGAGGGCGGGGTGGAGCATGTCGGCGCGGACAACATGTCCTATGGCCGCGACTATATCGCCGACTGGTTCGCCGAGACGCTGGGCGGGCACGCCGCATGAGCGCTGCGGCAGGAGCGCAGGTCGCGTCCAGCCGGCACGCGATCCTGCTGATCCTCACCGCGATCATGCCCACCATGGGTATCGTCGCGCTGGTCCCGGTGCTGCCGTTGCTGCTGCGCGAGTTCGCATCCGCGCCGGGATCCGAGGTGCTGGTGCCCGTGGCGCTGACCATCCCGGCGCTGTGCATCGCGGTGTTTTCGCCGGTGGCGGGGGCGCTTTCCGATCGGCTGGGGCGCAAGCCGGTGCTGCTCGTGTCGATGCTGGTCTATGGCGTAGTCGGCGCGCTGCCGCTGCTGCTCAACGATCTTATCGCGATCATCGCCGCGCGGGCGGTGCTCGGGCTGGCGGAGGCGGCAATCATGACCGTTTCCACTGCGATGCTCGGCGATTATTTCGACGACGCCCGGCGCGAACGCTGGATCTCCGCCCAGATGGCGTCGGTGAGCCTCAGCGCGATCCTGCTCGTCGCGATCGGCGGCGCACTGGGCGAGGCACTGGGATCGCGCGGGCCGTTCCTGCTCTATCTCGTCGCCCTCCCGATCGCGATCGCCGTCGCCGCCATCCTGTTCGAGCCGGTGCATCGCGCCGCCCGTGCCGAGCCCAAGGCACGGTTGCCGCTCGGCACGCTCCTGCCGGTGCTGCTGATCACGCTTGGGGTGGGCGTGCTGTTCTACACGATCATCGTCCAGGTCGGTCCGATCGTCGCGCGCAGTGGCGTCACCTCGCCGGCGCTGATCGGCATCGCGGCCGCAGGCACCAATCTTGGTGTAGCGATCGGCAGCATCCTGTTCGGCCGGCTCAAGGCCCATGCCGGGCTGCAGCTGCTCGCCTTGGGGCTGGCGCTGGTGGCGCTCGGCTATGCCGGAACGGCACTGGCCCCCGGCTTCCCCGCGATCACCGGCTTCGCGATCCTCGCCTGTATCGGCAGCGGCCTGATGCTGCCCAACATGCTCGCCTGGCTGATGCGTCGCCTGCCCGCCGCCGCGCGCGGGTCCGGCACCGGCGCGTGGACGGGCGCCTTCTTCCTCGGCCAGTTTGCGGCGCCGCTGATCGCCACGCTTCTGACGCCCGCCACGGGCGGCCTGTCGCAAACCCTGCTGCTCTATACCGGGCTGGCGCTGGCGGGGGCGATAGCCGCCCTGATAGCCAGTAGCCGCCCCTCCGCACTCACTACCGCCTGAAGGATTTTGTCGATGGAAAAGTCTGTTCGCCGCGTCGTCACCGGCCATGATGCCCAGGGGCGCGCGATCATCCAGGAAGACGGTGTCGTGCCGCGCGTGCAACGCGTCGGCGGTGCCATCGGCCCGTTGTTCCACGAGGTGTGGAACACCCAGGCCACGCCCGCCCCGATCGACGCGGCCTCGGGCGAGCCGCATGAGGATGGCATCGTCCTCGCGCCGCCGAAGAACGGTACCCGAATTCGGGTGCTCGACATTCCGCCCGAAGGGGACGGCATCCGCAACATGACGCCGGAGGAGGCGCGCGCGCATTTCGCCGAGATCGGCGCAGGGGATGCCTCGGCGCATGGCGAGGGCTCGCGCCATGCGCTGATGCACCGCACCGAAACGATCGACTATGGCATCGTGCTCGAAGGCGAGCTGGTGCTGATCATGGACGAAGGCGAGACGACGGTGCGCGCCGGCGACATCGTCATCCAGCGCGGCACCAACCATGGCTGGGCGAACCGCTCGGACAAGAATTGCCGCATCGCCTTCATCCTCATCGACGGCGCGTTCGACGAGCAGCTGAAGCGCTGACCGTGCGGCTGACGATCACCGGCGCCGACGGCTTTGTCGGCCGGGCGGTCGTCCGGCGGCTGCGCGAGACGGGCGTGGCCGCCGCGCTGCTGCTGGTCGACCGGACCTTTGCCGAGGCGGGTCCGGAGCGCCGGCTGGCCGGGGACCTCACCGATCCGGCGGTGCTGGCGGCCGCGACGCGGGATTGCGATGCGCTCCTCCATCTCGCCGCGCTGCCCGGCGGCGCGGCGGAGCGCGATCCCGCCGCCTCGCGCGCGATCAATCTCGACGTGCCGCTACGGCTGATTGAGGCAATGGCCGGGCGGCGGCTGGTACTTGCCGGCTCCATCGCCGTGTTCGGCGCGGCACCGGCCGGGCCGATCGACGACCAGAGCATGGCCGTGCCCGACAGCGTCTATGGCACCCACAAGCGGATGGTCGAGCTCGCCTTTGCCGATGCGGCGCGGCGGGGCGCGATCGCGGGCGCGGTGCTGCGCCTGCCCGGCATCGTTGCGCGGCCTGCGGCGGCAGCAGGCTTCGGCTCCGCCTTTCTGAGCGACGTGTTCCATGCGGCGGTGGCGGGGCGGCCCTATGTCGTCCCGGTTGCCTCCGATGCGACGAGCTGGGTCTGCTCGGTCCGTAGCTGCGCGGCGAACCTCGTCCGAGCCCTGCTCGGGGACGGTGCCGAGCACGCTCCGGTTACGCTGCCGGCGCTACGGGTGCGAATGGGCGATCTCGTCGACGCACTCGAAGCGCGGCTGCCGGGCGCGACGCTCACCCACGCCGAGAACCCGGCATTGCGCCACGCCTTTGCCAGCTATCCGCCGCTCATCACGTCGCGCGCGGCGGCGCTCGGCTTTACCGCCGAACCCGATGTCGGCGCGCTGATCGACGCGGTGCTGGCCGATCTTTCCCCGAACTCCACACAAGGACCCCCTCCATGCGCCTAGCCACCCGCGACACCGGTACGCCAGACGGTGAACTCGTATGTGTCTCCGCTGATGGCACCCGCTATATGCCGGCAGGCCCCGAAGCCCCGACCCTGCTTGCGGCGCTCGAGCGTTGGAACGACGTCCGCCCGGCACTGCACGCGGTCGCGGCATGCCTGGCGGCGGGCGAGGGCGAGCCGCTCGATCTCGCGACGCTGCGCGCGCCGTTGCCGCGCACTTGGCAGTGGCTCGATGGTTCGGCCTTCCCCACCCATGGCGAGCTGATGCAGCAGGCCTTCAACCTGCCGCCGATCGAGACCGACAAGCCGCTGATGTACCAGGGCATGAGCCACCAGTTCCTGGCACCTACCGAGGATGCGCCGTTCCCCTCCGCCGCCGACGGCATCGATTTCGAGGGCGAGTTCGGCGTGATCACGGGCGCGGTGCCGATGGGCTGCCCGGTCGAGGACGCGCTGGCGCATGTGCGGCTGATCGTGTTGATCAACGACTGGTCGCTGCGCACCATCGCGCCGATCGAGATGAAGACCGGCTTCGGCTGGGTGCAGGCCAAGCCCGCCTGCAGCCTTGCGCCCTTCGCGGTGACGCCGGACGAGCTCGGGGACGCGTGGCACGACGGGCGCGTCTGTCTGCCGCTGACCGTGACCGTCAACGGCGCATGGTTCGGCAGCCCCAATGGCAGCGCCATGGCCTATGGCTTTCACGAATTGATCTCCCATGCCGCACGGACGCGCAGCCTGCCGGCGGGTACGATCCTCGGATCGGGGACCGTCTCCAATGCCGACCACGCCGTGGTCGGATCGACCTGCATCTCCGAACGCCGGGCCATCGAGAAGATCGCGCATGGCGCGTTCCGGACCGGCTTCCTCGAGGATGGCGACCGGGTGGCGATGCAGGTGGGCGAGGATGCCGCCCCCTTCGGCAGGATTGACCAGCGCGTGCGGCTGATCGGCTGAGCGCGGTCAGTCGCCCGGCCAGTGGCGAACGAACCAGTCGCTGATCAGCTGCGCGACCGCCTCGGGCCGCTCTACCGGTAGCATGTGCCCCGCATCGGCGAGGACGTGCAGTTCGCCCTGCGGCGCGAGGTCCCGCATGGCCTCGTGCTGGGCAGGGGGCGACCAGCGATCCTGCTCGGCGGCGAGCAGGAGCAGCGGCGCCTTGTAGCCGCGCAGCGGAGTCTCCGCATCGGGGCGCGCCAGCAGCGCTGCGATCTGGCCCTCATAGCTTTCGCGCGTATTGGCGGAGACCATCGCGCGCAGCGCCGGCATCAGCGCCGCAACGCGCTCGGCGGACGCCCCCATCATCGGCGGCAGCCAGGCTTCGGCCAGTGCCTCCATGCCGCCGGACCTCGCACGATCAATCAGCGTCTGGCGACCCGCCGCCTCGCCAGGTGCGGTAGGATGGATCCCGGTGTTGGCGAGGCCGAGGCCGACCACCCGATCGCCGGCCTGGCGCACCGCCTCCAGCGCGACGCGGCCGCCCATCGAATGGCCGATCAGCACCAGAGGGCCCGGCACGCTGTCCAGCACCTGCGCGGCCATGGCCTCGATCGTGCGGAAGCCGGGAAAGGCGAGGATCCGCACATCGTCCGGCGAGGGCAGACGCGTGCGTACCGGCTCCCAGACCTGCGCGTCGCACAACAAGCCGCACAACAGCACCAGCGTCGGCATTTTCGGCATCCCTCCCCGTATATCCTAGCGGCGGAGCCCTTCCGTCAGCCAGCGGGCAGCGGCATCGGGGCTCTGCTTGTCGTGATCGCGATCGACCAGATAATTGGCTTGGCGCATCCGCTCCACCGAAATCGCGCCGATCAGCGGTCGCAGCGCTGCGTGGAAGCGCTGGTCCGCGGCCCGGGCGGGGGCGACCAGCAGGATCGCGTCATAGCCGGGAATCGCGCCCTTTGGGTCCCCGAGCACTGCGAGCTTCTCGGCAGCGATTCTGCCGTCCGAGGAGAATGCCGGGATCACGTCCGCCGTGCCGCTGGTTAGCGCCCGGTACATGAAGGTGGGCTGATAGGGGTGGGCCTCGGCGAAGCGGAGGCCATAGGCCGCCTGGACGGCCTTCCATTCGGAGCGCTCGAGAAACTCGATGTCGGTCGCCAGCTTCAGCGACGGCGCGACCCGCGCGAGATCGGCGATGGTCGCGATGCCGCGCCGGCGGGCGTCCTCGCCCCGCATGACGAACGCATAGGCGTTCTCGAAGCCGAGGGGCCCGAGCAGCGTGACGTTGTCGGTGCGTTTGGCCCATGCGGCCACGCCGCGAACGATCGCGTCGCGGGGCGGCACGTCGTGGCGGCGCATCTGGTTGGTCCAGATCGTCCCCGAATAGTCGACATAGACGTCGATCGCGTTGCTCGCCAACGCGCCATAGGCGACGCCGGAGCCAAGACCCTCGCGATAGCGGACATGGTAGCCCGCGGCCTCCAGCCGGGATCCGATGACGCGGGCAAGGATATATTGTTCCGAAAAGCCCTTGGCGCCGATCGTCACCGTGCCGCGCGTCGCCGGCCAGGCGGGTGCCAGCGCGACGACGGCTGCGGCAACGAGCACGCCGAGGCTCAGCCAGACCAGGGCCCGGCGCCGACGCGCGATGCTCCACTCGGCCAGCCCCAGCAGCGCATCGACCGCAAGGGCGAGACCCGCCGCGGCCACGCATCCGACCAGCACCAGCGTCCAGTTCTGCGTCTGCAGCCCGGCGAAGATCAGATCGCCCAGGCTCGGCTGGCCGACGGTGGTGGACAGCGTCGCTGCGCCGATCGTCCACACCGCGGCAGTGCGGATGCCGGCCATCACCACCGGCGCAACCAGCGGCGCCTCGACCAGGCGTAGCTTTTGCCAGCGCGTCATGCCCACGCCGTCTGCGGCCTCGCCGATGGCCGGATCCAGCGTGACCAGCCCAGTGACTGCATTCCGCAGGATCGGCAGCAGCGCATACAGCGTAAGCGCGAGCAGCGAGGGCAGAAAGCCCAGCGCGGGGATGCCCCCGCCGACCAGCGCGGAAAGCGACAGCAGCAGCGGATAGAACAAGGCGAGCAGCGCGAGGCTGGGGATCGTCTGGATCAGGCTCGCCATGCCCAGCGCGACCCGCGCCACGCTGCGATGCCGGGCCGACAGAACCGCCAGCGGCAGGCTGATCGCGATGCCGAGCAGCAGCGCGGCGAAGGCGAGCAGCAGATGCTGCGCGAGCAACTCGGGCACGCGGGTGAGAGCGGCACTCATCGGGCGAGCGCCGCCAGCCGCTCGGCCTGTTCCCGCGGCACCGCGACGAGCGCGTCGGCCACCGGCCCCCCCTGGCCGGTCAGGAGCGCATGCGGCGTCGCATCGCCGACCAGCCGGCCAGCCTCCATCACCAGAATGCGGTCGGCGAGCAGCAGCGCCTCGGCCATGTCGTGGGTCACGAGGATGGTGGTCAGCCCCATCGAATCGTGCAGGGCGCGGATCGCCTTGCCCAGCGCGTCCCGGGTAACCGGATCGAGCGCGCCAAAGGGTTCGTCCATCAGCAGCAGTCTGGGCCCCGTGGCGAGAGCCCGGGCGACGCCGACACGCTGGCGCTGCCCGCCCGAAAGCGCATCGGGCATCCGGGCCGCCATCTCCTGCGGCAGATCGACCAGGCGCAGCATCTCGGCAATGCGGTCCGCCGGATCGCGCAGGCCGGCCAGCCGCAAGCCGATGGCGACATTCTCACCGACCGTCAGGTGCGGGAAAAGGCCGACATTCTGAAAGACATAGCCGATCCGGCGACGGAGCAGGTGCGGGGGCTCGGCATCCACGGCCACGCCATCGATCGTCACGCGGCCCGCGCTCGGAGCGATCAGCCGGTTGACCATTTTGAGCAACGTCGACTTGCCCGAACCGGAGGCGCCGACGAGTGCGACGAAGGTCCCGCCCGCGATGGTCAGCGAAACGCCGTCCACCGCGCGGGTGCCCTTCGCATAGGCTTTGCTGACCTCCTCAAAGGCTAGGTTGCGCAACGGGTTCGGCATCGGTGAGGGTTGTGGGGGATCGCGCAGCAAAGGTCAAAAGCCCGGGTGCGTGGCGCAAATGCAACAGCGTGCAGCCATAATCCGCCGGCACCGGCCGCTTTGTTGACACTACCCTATTAATATGATTTTTGAGGGGGAGGGCAGCAATCGTTTGCCCAACCTAAATCATTGGTAGCGGTGCATTCGCCGCATGCCTTGGGGAGGATCTATGAAAGCGACTTTCGCGCGTTCGCGCGTGTCCGTAGCCGTGCGCCATCACGCCCTCGCGTCCTGTGCAACCCTGGCCATGATGGCGCTCGCCGCGCCGGCCATCGCCCAGACCGCCGCGGCCGACCAGGCTGGCGATCCGTCGGCGCAGGAAACCGAAATCGTCGTGACCGGCCTGCGCGCCAGCCTCAATCGCTCGATCGACGTGAAGCGCGACGCCAGCTCGATCGTCGATTCGATCGCCTCCGAAGATCTCGGCAAGTTCCCCGACACCAACGTTGCCGAATCGCTGCAGCGCATCACCGGCGTTTCGGTCGATCGCAGCAGCGGCGAAGGCCGGTTCGTCACCGTTCGCGGCTTCGGCCCGCAGTTCAACCAGCTGCTGCTCAACGGCCGCACGCTGGCCACGGAAAATCCCGGCCGCCAGTTCAGCTTCGACCTGCTGCCCGCCGACCTGATCTCGGGCGCCGACGTCTACAAGACGGCCAATGCGAACCTGCAGGAAGGCGGCATCGGCTCGACGATCAACCTCAAGACGCCGCGCCCGTTCGATACGCCCGGCCAGCGCGTGATCCTCAGCGCCAAGGGCAATTACGAGAGCCTGGCGGACAAGTTCACGCCCGACCTGTTCGGTCTGTACAGCAATACGTTCCTCGACGGCCGCCTCGGTGTCCTCGTCTCGGCTTCGTACGAGCAGCGCAAGGCGCGGATCGATACCGCGGTGGTGAGCGGCTATTACAAGACCAGCGTCGGCGGCGCGAACGGCGCGCCGGTGCTGAACAACGTCTACATGCCGCAGGACTATAACCAGTATTCGGACAGCCAGGATCGCAAGCGGCGTACCTTCACCGCCACCGTGCAGGCCAAGCCGACCGACACGCTGACGATGACGCTCGACGGGGTGTACAACAAGTTCGACGTCACGTCGGTGGCGAACCAGATCGGCCATTTCTACTCGCCGGCGAACATCACCAACGTGAAGCTGGACAGCAACCGCACGGTGGTAGCGTTCGATCAGGATGCGACCGGCCATACCGATTATGTCGCCCGCACCTTCAACCGTCCGACCGAGCTGAAGTCGGTAGGCTTCAACACCGTGTGGAAGCCGAATGCGATGGTCGATGTCGCCTTCGACAGCTCCTATTCGGAAGCCCGCAACAACAATGGCGGCAACGAAATCTTCGCGGTGATCGGATTCAACAATCCGATCAAGTTCGACAGCACGGGCAGCGGCCTGCCGAGCCTCACCGCGACCAACGGCTTCACCAACACCGGTGTCGGTCGTGCGCACTTCGCGACGCGCCAGGGCTCCAACTATGGCGAGACGGTGTACGAGAACCGTCTCGATCTTACCCTGCGCACCGATTACGAGCATCTGACCGCGATCCGCTTCGGCGCGATCTACACCGATCGCACCAAGGACAACCAGCTGGTCCAGTCGAGCAGCGATACCTGGTGCTCCTATTGCGGCTATTCGATCCCGGTGGCGAGCGGCATCCTCCAGCCGTTCACGCCCAGCAACTTCCTGAGCGGAGTGGGCGGCAGCTTCCCGCGCGCCTGGCTTTCGTTCAACCCGGAAACCTATTTCAGCTTCCTGGAAAGCAAGGCGGCGGCCGACGCGCAGGACCGTGCGACCGGCCAGCCGGTGGGCACCACCTATGCGCAGATCCAGAAGACGAACGGCTATGCCGCGACGCCGCAGCCAAGCTCCTTCCGGGTGCATGAAAAGGTCGCAGGCGCCTATGCGCAGATCGACTTCAAGGGCGAGATCGGCGGCATGAAGCTGACCGGTGCCCTCGGCGCGCGCTATGTGCATACCGAGCTGGAATCGACCGGCGTGAACCAGGTGCTGCTCGACCTGCTGCCGACGCCGAACGACCCGACGCTGTACCGCGCACCGCTCTCGGCCACCGCCGTGCCGGTTTCGGGCAAGACGAGCTATGACAACTTCCTCCCCAGCCTGAACGTCAAGCTCGACGTCTCGCCCGAGATGGTCGCCCGCTTCGCGGCATCGCAGACGGTGACCCGTCCCAACCTCACCGATCTCGCCCCGCAGCTGACCTACACGGTGACGCGCCCGGGCAATCTGCAGGCGAGCGGCGGCAACCCTGCATTGAAGCCGTACAAGTCGACCAACCTCGATCTCAGCTACGAATGGTATTATCAGAATGCCGGCTTCTTCACCGTCGGCGCCTTCTACAAGCGGCTCGACGACTTCATCGTCACCTCGGTCGGCAACGAGACGATCACCATCGCCAATGCGTCGAACCTGAGCGAGTTCGCCGGCGGCAAGGCGACCTTCGCGGTCAGCCGCCCGCGCAACGTGGGGGCGGCGACCGTCTACGGCCTCGAAGTGGGCTTCCAGCACAATTTCTCGTACCTGCCGGCCCCGTTCGACGGTCTGGGCGTGACGCTGAACGCCACCTTCGTGAAGTCGAGCACCGGCGACAGCAACGACAATGGCGCGTCGTTCGCGCTGGTCGGCCTGGGCAACAGCCAGAATGCGGTGCTGTTCTATGAGAAGGGTCCGATCCAGTTCCGCGCAGCCTATAACCACCGCGACGGCTTCCTCTCGACCCAGTCTAACGCCACGGGCGGCAACCCGGTCTATACCCGCGGTGCCGGCCAGGTAGACCTGCAGGCGAGCTATGCCGTCACCAAGAGCGTGTCGCTGGTCGCAGAGGCGATCAACGTCACCAACGCGGTGGTGCAGACCTATGACGGCACGGTGAACAAGTTCCTCAGCTACACCGAAACCGGCCCGCGCTACGCCTTCGGGGTGCGCGCCCGCTTCTGATCCAGGCAGGATGTAAAAAAGAAAGGCGGGGCTTCGCGGCCCCGCCTTTTTTCATGCCCGATGACGGTGCGGGTCAGTCGACCCGTACCAGGTGGAGCAGGAAGCCCGCCTGCGGCTTGCAGCGGGGCGGCTGGAGACCGGCAGCCATGAGCGCGGCGCCCGAGAAAATCGCACCCTCGGCCAGCGCGGCGAAGAGTGGGGAGGCGGGGTAGCCGCTCCCCGGCCAGACCAGCGTCACCCGATATCGTGCGCGCGCATCGAGACCGTCGAGCCGCAACGGCGGGGCGAAATAGCCCCGAGGTTCGATGATCTGGGTGTAGGAAAACATGGCCTCCTGCTTGTCTTCTGAAACGATGCCGAACGCGATCTCGCTTTCCGGCCGGTCGAGCCGATAGAGGTCGCCCGAATGGATCAGCGCGCGGTGCCGCTTGTGAAGCGCGATGCCGGCGGCGAGTTCGGCGCGTTCGGCATCGTCCATCGCGTTTAGATCGGCCTCAACCCCGAAATGCCCGAACAGTGCGGTCGCGACGCGGGTCGCCATGCTCACCCGGCGGCCGGTGATGTGGCAGTCGGCCGGGCCGACATGCGCGCCCATCAGTTCGGCGGGGACGAACGTGGACAGGCCGCGCTGGATCGTCAGCCGGTCCAGCGCGTCGTTGGTGTCCGATGTCCAGACGCGGTCGGTGAAGTCGAGGATGCCGAAATCGGTGCGGCCGCCGCCGGCCGAGCAGCTTTCGATCTCCACTGCGGGATGCGCCGCACGCAGCCGGGCGAGTACCTCGTAGAGCCCGAGCACATGGGCATGCGCGCCCGCCCGGCCATCGGCGCCGCCGGGATGGCTGATATCCCGGTTCATGTCCCATTTGAGGTATGAAATTGCATGCTCGCGCAGCAGCGCGTCGATCCGGGCGAACAGATGCTCGCGGACCGCCGCCTGGCCGAAATCGAGCACCAGCTGGTTGCGGAAGCGCAGCTGCGGGGCGGGGGGCGTGCCGAGCACCCATTCCGGATGCGCGCGGAAAAGATCGCTGTCCGGGTTCACCATTTCCGGCTCGACCCAAAGGCCGAATTCCATGTCGAGCCCGCGGACATGGTCGACCAGCGGCCCCAGTCCGTGCGGGTAGATGGTCGGATCGACGATCCAGTCGCCCAGGCCGGCGGTGTCGTCGCGACGGCCGAGGAACCAGCCATCGTCGAGCACGAACCGCTCGATCCCCACCGCTGCCGCCTTGCCGGCGAGCGCCATGAGCGCTGCGGGGTCGTGGTCGAAATAGACGGCTTCCCAGGTGTTGTAGTGGACCGGACGCGGCTTGGCGCGCAGCCGCTCGTGCTGGGGTCGCGCGCGGACATGGGCGTGGAAGGCGCGGGCCAGGCCGCTACGCCCCGCATCGGACCAGGCGCAGACCAGATCGGGGCTGGTATAGCGGGCGCCGGGCGCCAGTTCGCATTCGCCGGGCAGGAACAGCTCGCCCAGCTGGACATAGGCCCGCCCGTCCGACAGCGTCTCCGCCCAGAGGCGGTGGTTGCCGCTCCAGGCGAGCTGCATGCCGAACACTTCGCCCGCCTGCTCGCCGCAGGGGCCGACTTCGCCAAGGATCGCGGGGAAGGCATCGTGGCTGGTGCGACCGCGCCGATTCTCGCGTGCCACCGCCCCCATCGCGCGAGGTACGCGGCGCGTCTGCAGCTCGCCCGACCAGCGGCCTTCGAACAGCGTCCAGTCGGTGACGGCCTCGGGTACCGGCAGGGCGGGCGCATCGCACGCCTCGACGCGCAGGGGCGCATGGCCCTGATTGATCAGCGTGGTGCGCATTCGCAGCACATCGCCTGCGAGATGCAGGCGATGGATCAGGCCGATGCCGTGAGCTGCATCCTCGGATTCGATCTCGACCGTGGCGGGATCCAGCCGGTTTATGGCCGTGATCGCGGTCCAGGTCGCCCAGCCCTGGCCGTCGCGATGCGCCGACAATCCCGGGCGGCCGGGAAAGCCGGAGCCGATCAGCGGCGTGAGCGCCAGCGGCGGCGTTGCCGCAGGCGAGCAGGGGGCTTCCTGGCGCACACCCTGCAGGGAGAACAGTGCAGGATCCACCTCTAGGGGCAGGCGGCGGCCCCAATAGAGGATCGTCGGCGCCTCACTCCGGCAATCGACGATCAGGCAGGTGGCGCGGCCCTCGAGCCGGACGAACGCTTCGGTCACAATGCAATCCCCTCGCAGCCGCCGCGACCCTTCATTGCGCGACGCAGTCGTTATTGACCGAGGTTTATTATGGTATAAATATGATGATGAACAAGCCGGCGTGTGCCTCGAGGCAATCTTGCCAAGCAGCGCGCGCCGGTACAAACGATTTAGCAACAGGGCGGCGGCGCATGCACGCGGTAGCCCGGAGAGGAATGCGGTCAGGTGCTTGGCGTCTGCTATTACCCGGAACATTGGTCGCGCGCGCTGTGGGCGGAAGATGCCCGCCGCATGAAGGTGCTGGGGCTGCGCTATGTCCGCATCGGCGAATTCGCCTGGTCGCGACTGGAGCCCGAGCCCGGCACCTACGACTTTGCCTGGCTCGATGAGGCGATCGAGACGCTCGCTGCCGCCGGGCTGGAGGTGGTGCTCGGCACGCCCACCGCGACCCCGCCGAAGTGGCTGATCGACCTGTATCCCGAAATCCTGCCGGTTGATCCCGAGACCGGCCGCACCCGCGGCTTCGGTTCGCGGCGGCATTATGATTTTTCCAGCGACGTCTATCTGCGCGAATCCGAGCGGATCGTGACCGCGCTTGCCGAACGCTACGGCACGCACCCGGGCGTGGTCGGCTGGCAGACCGACAACGAGCTAAGCTGCCACCTCACCACGCTCAGCGCCTCACCGGTGGCCCGTGACGCGTTCCGGCTGTGGTGCGAGGCACGATACGGCTCCATTGAGGCGCTCAACACCGCCTGGGGCAACGTCTTCTGGTCGATGGAGTATCGCAGCTTCGACGAGATCGAGCTGCCGGTCGGCGCGGTGACCGAGACCAGCCCGGCGCACCGCATGGCATGGCGCCGCTTCTCCTCGGACCAGGTCGCGCGTTATCACGATGCGCAGGTGGCGATCCTGCGGCGCCTGTCGCCGGGCAAGTTCATCACCCACAACTTCATCCCAATGAACGAGACCGGCGTCGACAACCACCGGCTTGCCCGCGACCTGGATTTCGCAGCGTACGACAATTATCCGCTGGGCCGCACCGACCTGTGGATGGCGGACGCGCCCGCCGAGGAATTCCGCCGCTACATGCGGACCGGCCATCCCGATTTCGGCGCGTTCTTCTTCGATCAGACGCGTGGCCTCGCGCCGGGCGCGTTCTGGATCATGGAGCAGCAGCCGGGTCCGGTGAACTGGGCGATGCACAATCCGCGGCCGGCGCCGGGCATGGTGCGGTTGTGGACGCTGGAAGCCTTCGCGCACGGCGCGGGGGTGGTCAGCTATTTCCGCTGGCGGCAGGCGCCCTTCGCCCAGGAGCAGATGCACGCCGGCCTGCTCCGGCCCGACAGCAGCGAGGCGGCGGCCTGGCCCGAGGTCGAGGCGGTGGTGCGCGATCTCGGCCTGCTCGGGCTGGATGCGCGTCCGCGTGGCCGGGCCAAGGTGGCGCTGGTCGTCGACGTCGAGGCGCAGTGGCTCGGCGACATCGAGCGGCAGGGCGATAGCTACGACTATACCCGTATCCTGCTCGGCTATTATCAAGCGTTCCGCCGGCTGGGTGTCGATGTCGACTTCCTCGCGCCCGACGGCGACCCCGCCGACTACAAGCTGATCGTGGTGCCGTCGCTGGCGATCGCGCGCGCCGACACCGCGGCGCGTCTGGCGAGCGGCGGGGCGGTGGTGCTGTACGGCGCACGCTCGGGTGCCAAGACCGAGGATCTCACGCTCCCCGAGACGCTGGCGCCGGGCGCCCTCGCCACCGTGCTGCCGATCCAAGTGCGCTCGGTCGAGACGCTGCGCCCGGGCTGCGAGGGCACCATCGCCTGGAACGGCCGCGTCTATCCCAGCGGCGGCTGGCGCGAGGAGCTGGGGCTCGACGCCTCGGTGGAGACGCTGGGTCGGTTCGAGGATGGCGGGGCGGCGCTGGTCCGCAAGGACAAGGCGCTCTACCTCGCTACGCTTACCGATGCGACTTTGCTGACCGACCTGCTCGAAGCGCTCTGCGCCGAGGTCGGCGTGGCGACGGTACGGCTGTCCGAGGATCTGCGGATCTGCCGGCGCGGCGATCTCGTTTTTGCGTTCAACTATGCCGAAACCGCTGCGATGGCGCCGGCGCCGCAGGATGCGACCTTCGTGCTCGGCGACCGCACCATCGAACCGCGCGACGTCGCGGTCTGGAGGGATGCATGATCCGCGTGCTGCGCGGCGCGGGCCTCGCGCTTGCGGCGGTGCTCGCCAGCCCGGCAATGGCGCAGGGCCTGCCCGACGTGCCGGAACTTGCCCAGCCGGGTGCCTATTCGGTCGGGGTACTGCGCATGGACCTTACCGATCCGGTGCAGAAGCGCACGCTGCCGCTCACCATCTGGTATCCGGCGGCCGGGCAGGGCAGCGGAGCGCCGGCGCATTATGTGATGAAGACGCCGGGACCTGCCGCGAGCGGCGGCCATGTCGGTTTCGCGCGCACGAACGTGCCGGCGCTCACCGGCAAGCGTTTCCCGCTGGTCGTCTTCTCGCACGGCTATCGCAACTGGGCGACCGGCTTCAGCGACCTTGCCGAGGGCCTCGCCTCGCACGGCTATGTCGTGGCTTCGATCGACCATCAGGACATTGAGCCGACCAGCCCCGAGAGCCGGCTGCGCTCCTTCGCGCAGGTGGTGCTGACCCGCAGCGCCGACCAGCGCTTCGTGATCGGCGAACTTGCTCGGCGGGCAGGGACCGGACCGCTGGCCAACAGCTATGATCCCACCTCGATCGCGCTGATCGGCTATTCGATGGGAGGCTTTGGTGCGCTGATCACCGGTGGCGCCGGACTCGATCCCGAGGGGCCGCTGTACAAGCTGGCCCCGCAGCCGGGCATTGCGCCCTATGCCGAGGGTGCCCCGCTGGAGGCGCAGGCGCCAGCCGGCGTGAAGGCGATCGTCGCCTTCGCGCCTTGGGGCGGCGCGCCGCCGCTGCGCGCATGGAGTGCCAAGGGCCTGGCGAATCTCACCACGCCCACCCTGTTCATCGTCGGCGATCAGGATGACGTCAGCGGCTATGGCGAAGGCGTGGGCTGGCTCTATCAGAACGCGATTCATGCCGACCGAACGATGCTGGTCTACCAGAATGCGCACCACAACATCGCCGGCGACGGTGTCGCGGGCATCCCCGATCCGACCTTCGAATGGGTCGAGCGGCTCGAGGAGCCGGTGTGGCGGCGCGATCGCATCCTCGCGATCAACCGTCACTTCGTGACCGCCTTTCTCGACCGCACGCTCAAGAACGACGCCGCGCACGGGGCATTCCTCACGGTGCCGACCGTGAAGGCGGCCGACGGCGCCTGGCCGCTGGGCGCCGGGCAGAGCGTCGGTGCCCGCTACGCCGCGCCCGACGATGCCGGGTCGCGCGGCTATTGGCCCGGCTTCCAGCGCCGCTGGGCCCTTGGCCTCGAACTCCACCACGCCGCGCCGGGAGGCCGCTGATGAACCTGCAGCAGAATCAGGCGCTGATCGCCGCGGGTCTCACCGCGCTCGTCGCCTTCATCACCTATTGGAAGTGCCGCGGCGAAGGCCGCTCGGCCGAGAATAGCAACCGCGAATTCTTCCTCGCCGGCGGCGGACTGTCATGGTTCTACATCGCCGGCTCGATCACCATCACCAATCTGTCGACCGACCAGCTGATTGGGATGAACGGCAACCAGATGGCGCTGCTCGCCTGGTGGGAGCTGGCGGCGGTCGCGGGTCTGACGATGCTCGCCTTCATCTTCCTGCCCATCTACTACCGCAACAACTGCACCACCGTTACCGAGCTGCTCGAGAAGAAGTATGGCGACGTCAACATCCGGGCGACCATCGCCACGGTGTTCCTGCTCGGCAATATCCTCATCTACCAGCCGATCGTGCTCTATTCCGGTGCGCTGATGATGAAGTCGATGTTCGGCCTCACCATGCCGACCGTGCTGCTGGCGGCGATCTTCGGCGTGGCCGGGTCGCTCTATTCGATCTTCGGCGGCCTGCGCGCGGCGGCGATCACCGACACCTATAGCGGCGTGCTGCTGCTGGGCATGGCGATGCTGGTGGTGTTCCTCTCGCTCGGCGCGATTCATTGGGACTTTTCGGGGATTCCCCCGGAGCGGCTGACCATGCTCGGCGGGCCGGACTCGCCGATCCCGTGGCCGACCCTGTTCACCGGCATCATCTTCATCCAGATGTTCTACTGGTCGACCAACCAGACGATCACCCAGCGCGCCATGGCGGCGCCCAATCTTCGCGAGGCGCAGAAGGGCGTGATGGCGGCGACCGCGATCCGCCTGCTGGTGGTGCCGGCGATCGTCGTGATCCCGGGTATCGTCTCGTACAAGATGTTCGGCCATCTCGGCGACGCGGCCTATGGCAAGATCGTATGGACCGTGCTGCCGACCTGGATGTCGGGCATCTTCGCCGCCGCGATCGCCTCGGCGGTACTGGCGCACTTCACCAGCCTGCTCAACTCCTCGGCGACGCTCTATGTGTGCGACCTGCACGAGAAGTACATTGATCCCAATCCCAACGTCGCACGGCTGAACCTGATCAGCAACGTGGTGTTCGTGATCCTGGCGATCGCGATCGTGCCGATCTATGCGGGCGCGGCGAGCATCATCAACCTGGTGCAGCAACTCAACGGATTGACCAGCATGCCGGTGCTGTCCGTGTTTGTCGTCGCACTGCTGTTTCGCGGGGTCGATGCCCGTGCGGCGATCTGCGGCCTGGTGGCGGGCGTCGCCTTCTACGCCTTCGCGACGTTCGTCTGGGCGCCGCTCCACTATATCCACATGATCGCGATCACGCTGTTCTTCAGCATCGGCGTGTCGCTGAGCGTCAATCGTCTCGTCTTTGGCGGGCAGGCAGAGCTGCGGCTGACACGGGCCTGAGGTTCGGAGCTTCCGAAGGGGCGGGCTGCAGCTGCGCCCCTTCGGAACCGAAACCGCCGATGCTCGTTTCGGCGCAACTATCGCCGCCATTCCCTTTTGGGTGCTTGTTCCAACGGCGCGGTGCGATATGCGATCGCAGGGGGCCGTTCAGGACAGATGTGGATGAAACGTCGGAGTTTGTTGCGCGAGTCCGGCAGACGGACTGTCTGGCCGGTGATCGGCCTGCTTGTCGGTCTGGCTTTCTTCCTCGTCAGCGGCGCGCTCGCCTATCGCAACATTCAGGCGCTGCGCGACAGTGACGCGGCGATCCGACACAGCCACACGGTCCTCATTGCGCTCGACGAGCTGCTGTCGACCTTGCAGGACGCGGAGACGGGCCAGCGCGGCTATCTGCTGACGGGCGGGCAGGGCTATCTGGAGCCCTACGCCGAAGCAACCAAGACGGTTCAGGCGCGCCTGGCGCGGCTGGAGGACCTGATCAGCGACAACGACGTGCAGCTTGGCAATGTTGCGCAGCTGCGCCGCCATGTCGATGCGAAGCTGGGCGAACTTCGCGAAACGATCCAGGCGCGCCGCACCCAGGGGCTGGCGGCCGCGCTCGCGATTGTCGGCACCGATCGCGGCAAGGTCAGCATGGATGCGATCCGAGCCCAGCTCGCCGCGATGGCGCAGGAAGAAGGCCGGCTGCGCCAGCAGCGGCTCGACGACATGGCAGCCGCCTCGCAAGCGGCGATCGCCAGCGGGCTGGTCTCCAGCCTGATCGGCGCGGGGCTGACGCTGCTGATCTTCGTGCTGCTTCGCCGGAGCTTGCGCGAGCGGGCCAAGGAAGAATGGCTGCAAAACGGGCTGCTCGGCATTTCGGCCGCCGTTCGGGGCGATCGATCGGTGGAAGAGATCGCCGAGGCCGTGCTTGCCTATCTGGCGGATTCGCTCGGCTTCCAGGCCGGTGCGCTGTTCAAGGGCGAGGCGGGACTGTTCCGCCGCGTCGCCACGCTGGGCGTTCCGACCGATGCCGACATGCCCCAGGCGTTCCATCTGCGCGAGGGGCTGCTCGGCCGCGTCGCCGCGGAAGGCAAGCCGATCCTGCTCGAGGACGTGCCCGAGCATTATCTCCAGATCGGCTCGGCCTTCGGTCGGGAGAAGCCGCGTCATTTGCTGATCGTGCCGGCGATGGCCGACGCCGTGGTCAACGCGGTCATCGAGCTCGGTTTCTTCCATGCCACCGATCCGATGATGCTGGAGCTGCTCGAGCGCGCCGCGCCGGTGATCGGCGTTGCGCTGCGCTCGGCGCGCTTCCGTGCCCAGCTGCAGGACGCGCTGGAGGAAACGCAGCGCCAGGCCGCCGAGCTGCAGACCCAGAGCGAGGAACTGCAGGTCAACAACGAGGAGCTGGAAGAGCAGGGCCGGGCGCTGCGCGAATCCCAGGCGATGCTCGAACAGCAGCAGGTCGAACTGGAGCAGACCAACAGTCAGCTGGAGGAGCAGGCGCAGGCGCTGGAGAATCAGCGCGACGAGCTGGAGCGCGGCAGCAATGCGCTGCGTGCCAAGACGCGCGAGCTGGAACAGGCCAGCCAGTACAAGAGCGATTTCCTCGCTAATATGAGCCACGAGCTGCGCACCCCGCTCAACTCGCTGCTAATCCTTGCCAAGCTTCTGGGCGACAATGCCCCGCATACGCTGACCGCAGAGCAGATAAAATTCGCGCGGACGATCGAATCCTCGGGCAATGATCTGCTCACCTTGATCAATGACATTCTGGATCTCTCGAAGATCGAAGCGGGCCATGTCGATATCCGCCCGGAGCCGGTAAGTCTGGTGCGGCTCGGCACCGATCTGCGCCAGACCTTCCAGCCGGTGGCCGAACAGCGCGGCCTGACGCTCGATATCGTGCTGGAAGACGCGGCGCCGCGGGGGATCGAGACCGATCGCATGCGGCTGGAGCAGATCCTGAAGAACCTGCTGTCCAACGCGCTCAAGTTCACCGAGAAGGGCAGTGTCCGGCTGGATATCCGCGTTGCGGGGGACGGGATCGCCTTTGCGGTGCGCGATACCGGGATCGGTATCTCCGCCGAACAGCAGCGGATGATCTTCGAGGCGTTCCATCAGGCTGACGGCACCATCAACCGCCGCTATGGCGGAACGGGCCTGGGTCTGTCGATCTCGCGCGAACTCGCGCGCCTGCTGGGCGGCGGCATCACGCTCGACAGCCGCGCCGGCGAAGGCAGCACCTTCACGCTGACGCTACCGGCCCGTTATGACGCATCGGCGGTCCAGCCGCGCGAGCATGTCGCGCCGGCGGCTACGCCGGCTGCTGCGCCGATGCCGGCCGCGGCACCTGCATCCGTCGCGAAGCCGCCGCGCCGCGCCGCGACGGCGGCGGACTGGGCCTTGGAGGACGATCGCGATGCGCTGGTCCCCGGCGGTCGCCATCTGCTGGTCATCGAAGACGACCCGGTCTTCGCCTCGATCGTCTGCGACCTTTCCCGTGAACTCGGCTTCCAGTGCCTGATCGCCAGCACCGCCGACGAGGCGCTGCATCTGGCGCGCACCTATCGTCCGAGTGCGGTGGT
The DNA here is from genome assembly GCF_025960285.1 of Sphingomonas sp. R1. Lineage (GTDB taxonomy): Bacteria > Pseudomonadota > Alphaproteobacteria > Sphingomonadales > Sphingomonadaceae > Sphingomonas. The sequence goes on from NZ_CP110112.1 coordinate 101,576, forward strand.
GCTGGATCTTGGCCTGCCCGACCAGTCCGGCCTGATCGTGCTGGACCGGCTGAAGCAGGAAGACGCGACCCGGCACATCCCGATCCACGTCATCTCCGCCGCCGACCAGAGCCAGACGGCGCTGTCGCTCGGCGCGGTCGGCTACCACATCAAGCCGATCAAGCGCGAGCTGCTGGCCGAGGTGCTGGAGAACCTCCAGGCACGCACCGCAAGCCGCATGCGGCGCGTCCTCATCGTCGAGGACGATGCCGTGCAGCGCGATGCGGTCGCACGTCTGCTGCGGACCGACGATGTCGAGACGGTCGGTGTCAGCACCGCCGCCGAATGCCTGGAGATGCTGCGCAGCCAGACCTTCGACTGCATGGTGCTCGACCTGTCACTGCCGGATGCCTCGGGCTTTTCGCTGCTGGAGACGCTGAGCCAGGAGGACGGTGCGCACAGCTTCCCGCCGGTGATCGTCTATACCGGTCATGATCTCAGCGCCGACGACGAGCAGAAGCTGCGCCGCTACTCCAGCTCGATCATCATCAAGGGCGCCAAGTCGCCCGAACGGCTGCTCGACGAGGTGTCGCTGTTCCTCCACCAGGTCGTCTCCGAACTGCCGAGCGAGCAGCAGGAGATGATCCAGAACGCGCGTCGGCGCGATGCGGTGCTGGAGGGGCGGCGGGTACTGATCGTCGAGGACGATGTCCGCAACGTCTATTCGCTGACCAGCGTGCTGGAGCCGCGCGGCGTGCTCGTGCGAATCGCCCGCAACGGCCAGGAGGCACTGGATGCACTGGCCGAGGCGGCGACGGATCCGGACAAGGCCGTCGATCTGGCGCTCATGGACGTGATGATGCCGGTGATGGACGGGCTCACCGCCACGCGCGAGATTCGGAAAGACCCGCGCTGGTCGAGGCTGCCGATCATCATGCTCACCGCCAAGGCGATGCCCGACGATCAGGAACGCTGCATCGAAGCGGGTGCCAGCGACTACATGGCCAAGCCAATCGACGTCGACAAGCTGCTGTCGCTGGTCCGCGTGTGGATGCCGCGATGAGCGAGGCCCCGATCGAACCGGACATCGACGATATCGAGATCGAGCTGCTGCTCGAGGCGTTGTTCCGCCGCTATCATTACGACTTTCGCCACTATGCCCGTGCCTCGATCAAGCGGCGCCTGATCCAGGCGCGGGGGCGGCTGGGGTTCACCAGCTTCTCCGCGCTGCAGGAACGGCTGCTCCGCGATCAGGACATGCTGGCCAAATTGCTCAACTACCTCACCGTCCAGGTGAGCGAGATGTTTCGCGATCCCAGCTATTTCCGGGCACTGCGCGAAAAGGTGGTGCCGCATCTGCGTACCTATCCCTCGCTCAAGATCTGGATCGCCGGGTGCAGCAATGGCGAGGAGGTCTATTCGCTCGCCATCCTGTTCCGCGAAGAGGGGCTGGAACACCGCACGATCTTCTACGCGACGGACATCAACCCCAAGGCGCTGCGAGCGGCCGAGGCCGGCGTCTATCCGCTCGACCAGATCCGCAAGTTCACCGAGAACCATCAGAAGTCCGGCGCCCGCACCTCGCTTTCGGACTACTATGTCGCCGATTATGACCGGGCGATCTTCGACAGCAGCCTGCGGGCCAATGTCGTCTTCTCGGATCACAGCCTGGCGACGGATTCGGTGTTCGCCGAAATGCACCTGATCTCGTGCCGGAACGTGCTGATCTATTTCGATCGAGGTCTGCAGGAGCGGGCGGTGGGGCTGTTCGATGCCTCGCTGGTGCGTCGCGGCTTTCTGGGGCTTGGCCGCAAGGAAAGCCTGCGCTTCTCAGACCATGCGCCAGGCTTTGCCGACTTTGTCCGTGAGGAGAAGATCTACCAGCGGCGCGACCGATGAGCGGCATGGTTGTGGTCGGCACCTCCGCGGGGGGTGTCCAGGCGCTCCTGGCGCTGTTGCCGGCGCTGCCCGCCGATTTCGCCTGCCCCGTGCTGATCGTGGTGCATGTGCCGCCGGACCATGACCACACCCTGCCCTCGCTGTTCGAGCGCCACTGCCGGATGCAGGTTCGCGAGGCGGAGGACAAGGAGACGCCCGAGGCCGGCACCATCTATTTCGCGCCGGCCAATTATCACCTGCTGGTCGAGCCGGACGGCAGCATGGCGCTTTCGGCCGACGACCCGGTCAACCATAGCCGCCCCTCGATCGATCTGCTGTTCGAAACCGCAGCCGATGCCCTGCGCCATCGCCTTGTCGGCGTGCTGCTCACCGGCGCCAATCATGACGGCGCGGAGGGGCTGGTGGCCGTTGCCCGTGCCGGCGGTACCGCGATCGTCCAGGATCCCGCCACCGCGCAGGTTCCGACCATGCCGGCGGCGGGACTTGCACGCTGTCCCGACGCTGCCCGCCTGCCGCTCGATGCCATTGCCTCCCATCTCGTACGATTGGCCTGATTCCATGTCCCCACCCGATTCCGTCAACTTCCTGCTGGTAGACGACCTCGACGAGAACCTGCTCGCGCTGGAGGCGCTGCTTCGCCGCGACGGGCTGCGCTGCCTCAAGGCGCGATCGGGCGACGAGGCGCTGGAGCTGCTGCTCGTGCACGACGTCGCGCTGGCGCTGCTCGACGTGCAGATGCCGGGGATGGACGGGTTCGAACTCGCCGAGTTCCTTCGCGGCAATGAGCGTACGCGGCACGTGCCGATCATCTTCCTCACGGCGGGCAGTGCCGATGCCCAGCGCCGCTTCCGCGGGTATGAGGCCGGCGCGGTCGACTTCCTGCAGAAGCCGATCGACGCGGGCATCCTGCGCTCCAAGAGCGACGTGTTCTTCGATCTCTACGAGCAGCGCCGCCAGATCATCGCCCAGCGCGACCAGCTTGCGCGGCTGACCGAGAGCCTGCAGGCGGCCGACCGGCGCAAGAACGCCTTTCTAGGCATGGTCGGCCATGAGCTGCGCAACCCGATCATGGCGCTCACCGCGGGGCTGCACCTGCTCGCGCGCAAGGGCATGGATCCGGCGACGGATCCGATCCGTGCGCAGATGGGGCGGCAGGTCGACCATATGAACCGGCTGATCGAGGATCTGCTGGATGTCGCCCGGATCGATCAGGGCAAGATCGTCCTGCGCACCGGTCGCATCGCCCTGTCAGACGCGATCGCCCTCGCGGTCGAGATCAGTCAGCCGCAGATCGAGGCGCGGCAGCATGCCCTGACGGTAACGCTGCCCGAGGCGCCAATCTGGCTCGACGCCGATCTGGCCCGGATCGCGCAGGTGGTGAACAATCTTCTGGCCAACGCCGCCAAATATACGCCGGAAGGGGGCGCGATCCAGCTGTCGGCGCGGTGCGAGGGTACGCGCGCGGTAATCGAGGTGGCGGATACGGGCCTTGGCATTCCGCCCGAAATGCAGGCGCAGGTGTTCGACCTGTTCGCCCAGGTCGATCGCGGCGAGGGCCAGACCGAAGGCCTCGGCATCGGGCTGGCGCTGGTCCGTCAGCTCGTGTCGCTCCATGGTGGCACGATCGCGCTCAAGGAGAGCGTGGTAGGCAAGGGATCAATTTTCGAGGTCGTGCTGCCCTGCCTGGACGACAGGCGAGCCGCCTAGCCGCGAAGCACCGCCGGCGTTCAGGCCGTGGGCATGCGATCCGCCGGCCGCCATCCCAGCGCGAGTGAAATGCGCTCGGCGGTCTGCCCCAGCGTCTGCTGCGCCTGCTCGACCGTGGCGACCTGCGAGCCGTCTAGAACCTCCAGATAGGGCACGGTAAGCGCGGCGAGCAGCTCGCCGTCGAACCCGAACACGGGGCAGCTCAGATCGGTGACGCCGCGGGTGATCGGGCTTTGCCGGCGGCACTGGCCGTCCGTCCGCACCTGCGCCAATCGTGCGGACAGCGCATCCGCATCAAAGGGCGCGCCGCGCGGGGCGGCGGCGCGCTCGAGCAGACGGTCCGCGCGCTCCGGACTGGCGAAGGCGAGCAGGACATGGCCCGAGCAGCTGTCGATCAGATCGATGGTCGCGCCGACCCGCAGAGCAAAGCCGCGGGTGCCGGGATTTTCCTCGCGCGCGATCACCAGCCCTTCGCCCGCCTTTGCGACCACCAAGTGGCAGGATTGGCCGACCGCTGCCGCCAGTGCCTGCATCTCCGGCTGCGCGGTCACGACCAGCTTGCGCGCCGGCGTGGCGCGATAGGCGACATCCAGGAACTTGTAGGTCGCAGTGTAGCGATCGGTAAGGTCGCACTTCTGGAGATAGCCGGCCTTCTCCATCACCACGACGATCCGGAACAGCTCGCCAAGCGACCGTCCGAGCGCGGCCGCCATCTCGCTGGCGAGCAGCCCCTGCGGGTTGTTGGCCAGAAGCTCGATGATCAGGAACGCCTTGTCGAGCGCCGGCGCACTGTAGCTGCCCTTGCGCTGCGTCGGGGCTCCGGTTCTTTTCGGCATCGTTTCTCGCTGTGATGATCACCGCCCGCGCTAGCGAAAATCGGGCGGCGGCGGAAGTCGGGGCGCCGATCAGATCGTGATCACGGCCTTCAGTACCTGCTCCTGCGCGGCGATCAGGCCCGGCAACGCGGCAGGCGCATCGGCCAGCGCAACGCGGTGGGTCAGGAACCGGTCGATCGGGATGGTTCCGTCCCGGATCGCGGCCACCACCTGTTCGAAATCCTCCGACAGGGCGTTGCGGCTGGCGAGCAGCGTCGTTTCGCGCTTGTGGAACTCGGGATCGGGGAAGCGCAGCTCCTCCCGGTTGAGCCCGACCAACACATAGGTTCCGGCATGGGCGAGATGCGCAAGGCCGGCGTTCATCGCATGGATGTTGCCCGTGGCGTCGAACAGATAGTCGTACATCTCGCCGTCGGTCCGGGCCGCGAGGGCAGCGCTTGCCTCCGGACCGGCGGTGACGCCGTCGTCCAGGCCGAACGCCTGTGCGGCGGTGGCGAGCCTGCCCGGGCTTCGGTCCAGCAGGGTCACCGCCGCACCCGCAATCCGGGCGAACAGCGCACAGCCGATGCCGATCGGCCCCGCGCCGGTGACGAGCGCGCGACTGCCCGGCTCGATGCGGGCGCGACGCACCGCATGCGCGCCGATCGCGAGAAACTCGACCATCGCAGCGTGGTCGAGCGACAGGCCCGGCGTTGGGATGACCGCGGATGCCGGCACCGCGATATACTCCGCCATTCCGCCATCGGCATGCACGCCCAGCACGCTGATCCGGCTGCAGCAATTGGGCCGGCCGCGCCGGCAGGCGACGCAGGTCCCGCATGGCAGATACGGGTTCACCGTGACGATGTCGCCCGGGGCGAGGCCGCTGGCTTCGGGTGCCTCTGCAACCTCACCGGCCAGCTCGTGGCCGATCAGCCGGGGATAGGTGAAGAAGGGCTGGCTGCCGTCGAAGATGTGATAGTCGGTGCCGCAAATGCCGACCCGGCGCATCCGGATCAGCACCTCGCCGTCGCCGCGCGCGGGGCGGGCGCGTTCCTCGATCCGCGCCTCCAGCGGGCCAACACACACCAATGCCTTCATCGCGGTTCCACTCCTCCGGCGAGGCATTCCCACCAGTCTAGGCTACGTGATATCGAAATTTCATACGCGAAAGCAAGTTGCTGGTTCGCGCTCCCTTGGCGTGCGCTCGCTTTTGTGAGACCGCGGTCTCATGGGTGCGGCGAATCAAGGCGGCGGCGTGAACCGGGTGGCGATGCGACAGCTGCGCGCGACCGGGATGGCTACGGTCGCGCGGCACCCCTGATCCTCCCCAGAACCGCAGAAGGAACTCGCATGAAGCTCTGTCGCTATGGCGCCCCCGGCCATGAACAGCCCGGCCTGATCGATGCGGAGGGCAGGCTGCGGTCCCTTGCCGGCCATACCGATCTTGCGCCGGAAGCTCTTGCGCCGGACGCGCTCGCGAAGATCGCCGCGATCGACCCCGCCAGCCTGCCGCTGGTCGAGGGCTCGCCCCGCTACGGCGTGCCGGTGGCCGGCACGCGCAAGTTCATCGCGATCGGCCTCAACTATGCCGATCATGCCGCGGAATCGAACCTGCCGATCCCGGCCGAACCGGTGGTGTTCAACAAATGGGTGAGCTGTCTGCAGGGCCCGAACGACCCGGTCGTCATTCCGCGGGATTCGAAGAAGACCGATTGGGAAGTCGAGCTCGGCGTCGTCATCGGTACCCGCGCCGAATATGTTTCGGTGGACGAGGCGCTGGGCCACGTCGCCGGCTATTGCGTGATCAACGACGTCTCCGAGCGCCACTGGCAGATCGAGCGCGGCGCCACCTGGGACAAGGGCAAGGGCTTCCCGGCCTTCGGTCCCGTCGGTCCCTGGCTGGTCACCGCCGACGAGGTGGGTGATCCGCAGAACCTCTCGATGTGGCTCGAGGTGAACGGCACGCGCCTGCAGGACGGCAACACCAGGACAATGATCTTCACCGTCGCCGAGATCATCGCCTATTGCTCGCAGTTCATGACGCTGGAGCCCGGCGACATCATCACCACCGGCACCCCTCCGGGCGTCGGCATGGGGCAGAAGCCCGAGCCCTGGTATCTGAAGGCGGGCGATGTCGTGACACTCGGGATCGAGAAGCTGGGCGAACAGCGCCAGGACTTCGTCGCCTGGGCACCGCGGGGCTGAGGCACATGCGGCCGCCGTTCGTCGATGCGCATCTCCACCTCTGGGACCGGGAGCGACTGCGCTACCCGTGGCTCGACGAGGCGGACAAGGCACCGATCGCCGCGACCTATACGGTCGCGCAGCACCGCGCTGCGGCGGCCGACTGGAACCTGGTGGGTGCCGTGCATGTCGATGCCGGCGCCCACCCCGAGGACGGCGAGCGCGAGACCGAGTGGCTGAACGGCGTCGCCGATGCCGAGGGGCTGCCGAGCGCGATCGTCGCGCGCGTCGAACTCGATGCGCGCGACGTGGCCGAACTCCTCGCGCGCCAGGCGGCGCGGCCGCGGGTGGTGGGCGTCCGCCATCTGGTCAACTGGCATCCCGATCCCGCGCGCCAGGCCTATCCGCGCGACCTGACCCTGGATCCGGCCTGGCGGCGCGGGTTCGGGTTGCTGGCGCGGCATGGACTGAGCTACGATTTTCACGGTTTCCCGCCGCAACTGGCCGGGCTCGCCGAGGCGGCGGCGGCGCACCCGGACGTGCCGGTGATCGTCAACCATCTCGGACTACCGATCCTGGCGGACGGACTGGAGGCATGGCGCGCCGGGCTGGTCGCGCTGGCGGCGATGCCGCAGGTCGCGATCAAGCTGTCGGGTGCCGGCTTCGTGGCGGCGCCCTTCGATCCCGCCGCCTTTGCACCGATCGTGGCCGAGGTCATCGATCTGTTCGGGACCCACCGCGTGATGATCGCGAGCAACTTTCCCACCGACCGCCTTTTCGCCACGCTCGACGCCACGCTCGCTGCATATGAAGCGCTGCTGACCGGCTATTCGGCCGACGAGCGCCGCGATCTCTGGGGCCGCAATGCCGCCCGTATCTATCGACTGGATCTCGATCTGTGACCGCCATTCCCCAACGTGCCATCGGCACCACGAGCCTGACCGTCCCCGAACTCGGCTTCGGCGCAGCCTCGCTCGGCAATCTCTATGCGCCAGTCAGCGATGCAGATGCGCGGGGGGCGATCGATGCGGCGCTGGCGGCAGGCCTCCGCTATGTCGATACGGCGCCGCATTACGGTCGCGGCCTGTCCGAGCGTCGGGTGGGCGAGGCGGTGCGGCTGCAGCCCGACATCGTGATCTCCACCAAGGTGGGCAGGCTGATGGATCCGGACCCGAGCGTCACCGACGATCGCGAGCGGGACGGCTTTCGCTCGCCCATGCCCTTCCGCATGCGCTATGACTATTCGCATGACGGCATCCTGCGTAGCCATGAGCACAGCCTGCAGCGGCTGGGCGTGGCGCGAGTCGATCTGCTCTACGTCCACGATATCGGCGGCTACACCCATGGCGACGCGGCCGGGGGCTATTGGCAGCAGCTTACCGCGGGCGGCGGGCTGAAGGCGCTGGAGCGGCTGCGCGACGAGGGCAGCATCTCCGGCTTCGGCATCGGCGTGAACGAGATTCCCGTGTGCCTGGATGTGATGCGCGAGGCGCGGCTCGATGCGATCCTGCTCGCGGGGCGCTACACGCTGCTCGAACAGCAGGCGCTGGACGCGCTTTTCCCGGCCTGTGCGGCGGCGGGCACCTCGATCGTGATCGGGGGTCCCTACAATAGCGGCATCCTCGCCACCGGGACGAAGCGTGGCGGCACCCTCCATTACGACTATGGACCCGCGCCCGAGGCGGTGGTCAGCAAGGTGCGCGCGATCGAAGCGGTGGCCGATCGTCACGGCGTGCGCCTGCCGGCGGCAGCACTCGCCTTCGTGCTGGCGCATCCGCTGGTTGCCAGCGTCATCCCCGGCATCGGCAGCGCCGCGCGGGTGGCGCAGACGGTGGAGCTCTACCGCGAAGCCATCCCAGCCGCGTTCTGGCAGGCGCTGCGCGCCCAAGGCCTGCTGCGCGCCGATGCACCGGTGCCCGAGGATGCGGCCTGACGCCGGAAGCTGCCTTGCGCGGGTTCGTCGAAGGGCTGCTGGCCGCGACGACCGGGCCGTTGGTGCTCGGCCTGTGCGGGGCGCAGGGGAGCGGCAAGTCGACGCTCGCTGCCGCCGTCGCACGGGCGGTGCCGGGGACGGTGGTGCTGTCGCTGGACGACCTATACCGCACCCGGGCTGCGCGGCGCGATTGCGCGGCAACGGTCCACCCGCTGTTCGCAACGCGCGGGGTTCCCGGTACCCATGATGTCGCGCTTGGCATCGCCACACTGGACGCGTTGCGGTCCGGCGCGCCGGTTCGGCTGCCCCGCTTCGACAAGGCCGCCGATGATCGTGTTCCCGCCGACGCCTGGCCGGCGGCGCAGGCGGCGCGGCTGATCCTGTTCGAAGGCTGGTGCGTCGGTGCCCGGCCGATTGCGGACGCGGATCTCGCCCAGCCGATCAACCCGCTGGAGCGCGACGAGGACGCGCAGGGGCGCTGGCGGCGCGCTTGGAATGCGGCACTCGCCGGACCCTATCAGCCACTCTTTGCGCGGATCGACCGGCTGGTGCTGCTCGAAGCGCCCGGCTGGGATGCGGTGCTGCAGTGGCGGCGCGAGCAGGAACAGGCGCTGCGCGGCTCCGGGGCCAGCGGTCCGGGCGTGATGGACGACGGCGCCGTCGCCCGCTTCATCCAGCATTATGAGCGGCTGACCCGGCACATCCTCGAGGAAATGCCGGGCTATGCCGATCTCGTGCTGCCCCTGGACGAGGCCCGAAACCTGCGTGTCGCCTAACGGCAGGCGGCGCTGCCGAGCGGCATCGTGCGGGTGAGGTCGGGGCGGGTGGCCAGCACCTTGTCGGCGATCGGCAATTTCAGGCTCTTCAGTTCCTGCGCCACAAGCTCCGCCATCGCGCGGGCGCCGAGCTCGCTGAAATGGGTGTCGTCGTCGATCCCGTTGGGGAAGCCGGCCATTTTGTCGTCGGGCGTGAAATGGAGGTACAGCTTTCGCGATCCGTCTGGCCCCAGCCGCTGGAGAAGGTCGGCCGAGCGGGCCTCCAGATCGAGCAGCGGCGTGTTGGTGCTGGAGACCAGTGAGCGCATCACCTCGCTATACGCAGCGAAATCGGTCTTCACCCGGGCGCCATCGAAGCTGCGCCGTACCGGCGGCGTGACCAGCACCGGCACCAGCCCGCGCCCGCGCGCCTCCCAGATCATCCGCAGCAGATTGTCGCGATACAGGGTCGCGGCCGGCGCGTAGCGCTCGGGCTTGGCCGTGCTCGCATCGTTATGGCCGAACTGGATCAGCACCACGTCGCCCGGCTTTGCCTCGGCAAGCAGCGAGTCCCAGCGCCCTTCCGCAAGGAAAGACTTGGTGCTGCGCCCGCCGATCGCGCGGTTCACCACCACCGCGTCCGGCGTCATGCCACACGGGAGCATCTGCCCCCAGCCGGTCTGCGGGTAGCGATTCGCGGCATAGGTCTGCGCCGTCGAATCGCTGGCGATGAACAGCCGAGTCTGCGCCGCGGCGGGCGAGGCGAGGGCTGCGAGGCACGCCGCGGCAGCGAACAGTGCCCCCCTCATTGCAGGTTCACGAATGCGCCGCCGTCCACCAGCAGCGCCGCGCCGGTGACATAGGCCGCCATGTCGGAGGCGAGAAACACGATCGGGCCCGCAAGATCCTCGGGCTGACCCAGCCGTCCGAGCGGCACCCGGCCTTCCATGTATTTCCGCTTCTCCGCGTCGGCGAGGTCGTCCTTGTTGATCTCGGTGAGGATCGTGCCCGGCAGCACCGAATTGCAGCGGATGCCGTGCCGGCCAAGGGCGATCGCGGCCGACTGCATCAGCGAGTGGAGCCCGGCCTTGGTGGGCGTGTAATGGCTCTGATACTCGCCGCCGACCAGTGCCGAGATCGACGAGACTGCGACGATCGCACCGCCATGCCCCTGGGCCACCATCTGGTTCGCCGCCGCCTGGCACATGAAATAGCCGCCGAGAAGATTGACCTGCATGGTCCGCTGCACCGTCTCCACCGGCATGTCGAGAAAGGCATGGAAGGGGCAGATGCCTGCGTTCGATACCATGACGTCGACCTTGCCGAAGGCGTCCGTCGCGCGCGCCACGAAGTCCGTCGCGGTCGCGGGATCGGCGACGTCGCCCTTCACCGCCAGCCCGCGCCGGCCCTTCGCCTCGATCGCGGCGACCACAGCGGCGGCGTCCTCGTCGCGGCTGTGATAGTTGATCGCCACGTCGGCGCCGGCCTCGGCCGCCCCGATCGCCGCCGCCCGGCCGATGCCGGTCGACCCGCCGGTCACGAGCACCGTCTTCCCCTCCAACAGCTTCACGGGCATCCTCTCCTTGTTATCGTCGGTGTTTGCGGGCGGGGCGCATCTCCGCGCTCCAGCCGAGATCCGTGCTGATCGCCTCGGCCGTGCCGCGCACCTGCGCGCTCAGGGTCGCCATGCGATCGTCGTCCATATACTGCGCCGCGCTCGACACGCTGATCGCCGCGACGATCCGGCCCGAAACGTCGCGCACCGGCGCCGCCACACAGCGGATCAGATCCTCATTCTCTTCCAGATCGAAGGCGTGGCCGGCGATGGCATAGGCGCGCATGCGGTCGAACCACAGGCCATGGTCGGTATGCTGCTGGCCGCGTGCCGCGTCGGCGGCGTACAGCCGCTGCCACTCGCCCTCGGCGGAGTCGATCAGCAGCGCCTTGCCCAGACCGGTGGAGGTGAGCGGCTGACGGTCGCCGATACGGCTGGAGATCTCCACGCGCCGGCGGCCGGAAATCTTGTCGAGATAGAGCGCAAGGTCGCCGTCCATGCGGCCAAGATGCACGGTGTCCTCGGTCTCCGCCGCCAGCGCTTCCATGCGCGGGCGGGCAATCTGGACGATGTCCGCCTGGCTCTGGGCGAGGAAGCCCAGCTGGATCAGCTTCGGCCCCAGCTGATAGCCGTCCCGCGGCAAATAGCTCAGGAAGCCGCGGTCGATCAGCGCATTGGCAAGGCGGTGCGTGGTCGAGCGGGTAAGCCCCATCCGCGCCGAGAGTTCGGCCAGCTTCACCGGGCCCTCGATCACCTTGTCCAGCATGTCGAGCCCGCGGACGAGCGTCTGGCTGCCCTGGATCTTGGCACCTCCAGAAGCCGCGGCCGCGCCCTCGGCGCTTTCAGCATTTGACGTGGGTCGTTCCATCAATTAACATCCTATCCCATAAAGTGAGAAAGTAAAGCATTCAGGAGGATGCCGGGCAGCCGATCGCGGCTGCGACCCACCCGAACCTCTTGGGGTGCGACGTACCACATGCTGGCACGCCGCGCGCCCGGATTTCATATTATCGGAAACCGTCCAGCCATCTGGGATGGACGCCAGAAGGGAAGCGTCGAGCCGTGGTAGCCGGACTCTCGAAGATCAAGCAGGTGCGCGCCTATACCGTCCGTGGCGGCGGCGCCGATTATCACGACCAGGGCGAGGGCCACTGGATCGATGATCACATCGCGACGCCGATGGCGCGCTACCCCGAATATCGTGCAAGCCGCCAAAGCTTCGGCATCAACGTCCTCGGCACGCTGATCGTCGAGATCGAGGCCGAGGACGGCACGATCGGCTTTGCAGTGACCACCGGCGGCGAGCCCGCCTGCTATATCGTCGAGAAGCACCTCGCCCGCTTCCTCGAGGGCCGCAGCCCCACCGACTATGAGAAGATCTGGGACCAGATGTACTTCTCGAGCCAATATTATGGCCGCAAGGGGCTGGTGGTGAACGCCATCTCCGGCGTCGACCTGGCGCTGTGGGACCTGCTCGGCAAGCTGCGCGGCGAGCCGGTCTATCACATGCTCGGCGGCGCGGTGCGGGACGAGCTGCAATTCTATGCGACCGGCGCCCGGCCGGACATCGCCAAGGACCTCGGCTTCATCGGCGGCAAGCTGCCGCTCCACCACGGCCCGGCCGAGGGGATCGAGGGGCTGAAGAAGAACATCGCCGAGCTGGCCGAGATGCGCAGCCGCGTGGGGCCGGATTTCTGGCTGATGTGGGACTGCTGGATGGCGCTCGACGTCGACTATGCCACCCGCCTCGCCATCGCCGCGCACGAGCATGGCCTGAAGTGGATCGAGGAGGCGATCAGCCCCGACGATTACTGGGGCTATGCCGAGCTCAAGCGCAACGTGCCCAGGGGCATGCTGGTCACCACGGGCGAGCATGAGGCGACCCGCTGGGGCTTCCGCATGCTGCTGGAGATGGACTGTTGCGACATCATCCAGCCCGATGTGGGCTGGTGCGGCGGGGTGACCGAGCTGCTCAAGATTTCGGCGCTGGCCGATGCGCGCGGCAAGCTGGTCGTGCCGCATGGCTCGTCGGTCTACAGCTATCACTTCGTGATCACCCGCCACAACTCGCCCTTCGCCGAGTTCCTGATGATGCATCCTGGGCCGACCGAGGTGGTGCCGATGTTCCACCCGCAACTGCTGGGCGAACCGGTCCCCGAGAACGGGCGCCTCCGCGCGAGCGCGCTGGACCAGCCCGGCTTCGGCGTGGAGCTCAACCGCGAGCTCGCCATGCATCGCCCCTATACGCACTGAGAGAGACGCACATGAAATTCTGCCGCTTTGGAGAACGGGGCCAGGAGCGCCCCGGTCTGATCGACGCCGAGGGCCGCGTGCGCGACCTGTCCGGGCATATCGCCGAGCTGACGATCGAGGCGATCGACGGCCTTGGTGCGCTGGACTCCGCCAGCCTGCCGCTGGTGGATGAAGGAGTCCGGCTGGGCGTGCCGCTCAAGGGCATCGGCAAGATCGTGGCGATCGGCCTCAACTATGAGGACCATGCCATCGAATCCAACCTGCCGATCCCGACCGAGCCGGTGATGTTCATGAAGGCGCTGTCGAGCCTGACCGGCCCGAACGACGACGTGGTGCTGCCACGCGGCTCCACCCATAGCGACTGGGAAGTCGAGCTGGCGGTGGTGATCGGCAAGACCGCGCGCTATGTCGACAAGGCCGAGGCGCTGTCGCACGTCGCCGGCTATGCGGTCGCGAACGACGTGTCCGAGCGCTTCAACCAGAAGCAGCGCGGCAGCCAGTGGAGCAAGGGCAAGGGCCACGACACCTTCTGCCCGCTCGGCCCCTGGCTGGTGACGGCGGACGAGATCGCCGACCCGCAGGATCTGGACATGTTCCTCGACGTCAACGGCACGCGGATGCAGACCGGCAACACCCGGACGATGATCTTCGACGTCGCCGAGATCATTGCCTATGTCAGCGAGTATATCACCCTCTATCCGGGCGACGTGCTGATCACCGGCACGCCCCCGGGCGTCGGTGAGGGCAAGAAGCCGGAGTCGATCTTCCTCAAGCCTGGCGACACGATGCGGCTGGGCATCGCCGGCCTTGGCGAGCAGCAGCAGAACGTCGTCGAATGGCGCCACCTTGGCGACACGGTGCTCGGATGAGCGTCTTCGAAGGACGCTTCGCCGGGCGCGCGGCGGTGATCACCGGCGGCGCCTCGGGCCTGGGCCTGGCGGTCGCCCGGCGGATCGTGGCGGAGGGGGGCAGCGTCGCATTGTGGGATCTGAACCCGGACCAGCTCGCCGTCGCGGCGGAAGAGCTGGGCGGCGCGCATGTCGAGCAGCTCGACGTCTCCGATGCCGAGGCGGTGACCCGCGCGGCCGAGGCGACGGCGGCGGCACTGGGCAAGATCGACATTCTCGTCTGTTCCGCCGGCATCACCGGCGCGACCGTGCCGGTGCACGAGTTCCCGCTCGACAGCTGGCGCCGCGTCATCGACATCAACCTGAACGGCCTGTTCTACTGCTGCCGCTCGGTGGTGCCGCACATGCTGGCGAAAGGCTATGGCCGCATCGTCAACGTCTCCTCGGTGGCCGGCAAGGAAGGCAATCCCAATGCCTCGGCTTATTCGGCGTCGAAGGCGGGCGTGATCGGCTTCACCAAGTCGCTCGGCAAGGAACTGGCCGGCAAGGGCGTGATCGCGAATGCGCTGACGCCGGCGACCTTCGAGAGCCCGATCCTCGCCCAGCTGCCGCCGAGCCAGGTCGAGTATATGCGCTCCAAGATCCCGATGGGGCGCCTGGGCGATGCGCACGAAAGCGCCGCGATGATCTGCTTCATGGCGAGCGAGGAGTGCAGCTTCACCACCGCCTCGACCTTCGACACCTCGGGCGGTCGAACGACCTATTGATGCTGGAGCCCCCTCCAGCGCACGGAGGGGAAGAGGGGAGGGGCGATGGCCCGCGATCTGCCGTTCGTCGATGCGCATGTGCATCTCTGGGATCTCGACCGGATATCCTATCCCTGGCTGACGCCCCCGTTCGCGGACGACGGACCGAACGGCAGCGTCGAGCCGATCGCGCGCACCTATCTGCTCGACGACTATCTGGCAGATGCCGGCGGCTGGGACGTACGCGGCATCGTCCATGTCGATGCCGGCGCCGCACCGGATGCGGCGCTGGCCGAGACCGAATGGCTGCAGGCGATGGCCGATGTGCGCGGCATGCCCAATGCGATCATCGCCTTCGCCGCGCTCGACGATCCGAGCGCCGATGTGCTGCTGGCAGCGCATGCGGCCAATCCGGCGGTGCGCGGCATCCGCCACATCGTCAACTGGCACCCCGATCCGCAGCGCAGCTACACGCCGCGCGACGTGACGCAGGACGAGGCCTGGGCACGGGGCTTCGCGCGGCTCGGCACCTACGGCCTCAGCTTCGACCTGCAGGCCTATCCCGGCCAGTTCGAGGGGCTCGCCCGGCTGATTGCGCGGCACCCTGAGGTGCAGGTGATCGTCAATCACACCGGCATGGCGGTGCCGGGCGAATGGGAGACGTGGCGCGCCGGCATGCGGGCCCTTGCCGCGCTGCCCAACGTCGCCACGAAGATCTCCGGCATGGGCTTCACCCACCGGCCTTGGACACGCGCGCAGATCCGGCCCTATGTGCTCGAGGCAATCGACATCTTCGGGGCAGATCGGGCAATGGCCGCCAGCGATTTTCCGACGGACAAGTTGTTCGGCAGCTTCGCCGCGCACCTCGATGCCTATGCCGAGATTACCGCCGGCTTTTCCGAAGACGAGCGCCGCGCGCTGTTCGCCGGCAATGCCAACCGGCTCTACCGGCTTGGCCTCGATCTCTAGCTCGGCGCGGTATCGCGCACCGCGCAGCCGCATGCACAAGATTTCTTCGCCACTCTGCTCCGACAAATTGTCGGCGCGATTGTCGGCCTCTTGCATGCACAGAAAAAGCTGATAACGTTGCATTAAGTGAAGTGCACATTCACAATGTGGGAGTAGCAGGCGCAGACCCGCACTCTCGGGGAGCAAGGCGGCAGGGGCGAGATCCCCAATCGGGCGCCGCCGGCCAAGACAGGAGAGGGAATGCCATGAACAGGGGACATCATCATTCGCGCCGCCATATCGCGGCGACCGCGAGCTGGGCCGCACTTGCGATCATGCTCGGCGGCGGGATCGGGACGGCATCGGCACAGACCACGCCGCCGCGCCAGGACACCCAGGCGCCCGATATGGACAGCCAGCTGACCGTCGCGGACGAGGAGGCGATCGTCGTCGTAGGCTCGCGCGCCAGCCAGCAGTCGTCGAACTCGCGCAAGAAGAACGCCCGCACCGCGACCGATTCGATCGTTGCCGATGACATCGGTTCCTTTCCTGATCGGAATGTGAACGAGGCGATCTCGCGCATCCCTGGCGTGGCGCTCGGCCGCAACGAATTCGGCGAGGGCGACAGCGTGGCGGTGCGCGGCAACGGCCCGGACCTGACCCGCGTCGAACTCGACGGCATCGGCGTCCAGAGCACCAATGGCCTGGCGATCGGCGCCAATAATGGCCGCAGCGCCGATCTGCGCGAGTTGCCCGCCGAGCTGGTCAAGAGCGTCGACGTGGTCAAGGGCTCGACGGCCGACATGACCGAAGGCGGGCTTGGCGGCACCGTGCAGATCAAGACGCGCACCGGCCTCGACTTCAAGAAGCCCTATCTCTCGCTGCGCGCGGGCGCCGGCCAGAACTCGCTGGGCAAGGACTGGACCCCCGATTTCAACGCGGTCTATGGTCGTCGCCTGTTCAACGATCGCGTCGGCATGATCGTCAGCGGCAGCTATTCCAAGCTGCAGAACAACGGCCATGGCTTCGAGACGACGACGAGCAACAATCGCGGCTACTCGCGCCTGTTCGACTTCGACCAGTCCGCCGAGAAGACCTTCAGCTACAATCCGGCGACGGTCGGCACGGATGCGGCCGATGTCGCCTTTGCCAACAGCACTGCGCCGGGCGGCGGCGCGCTCACGCCGCGCCAGCTCGTCACGCTTTCCGCGGGCGCCAAGAGCAAGGCCGAGTGTCTTCAGATCTTCCCCAACAACGCCACCGCCAGCGCGGCGGCCCGGTCGCAGCGGATTCTGGAGCAGCAGACCTGCCTCAACCAGTGGAACGACTATACTCCCTCGCTGATCCGCAACTTCATGAACACCCAGACGGACCAGCGCTCGGCGTTCGATGCGCGGTTCGACTATCGCGTCACCGATCGGCTGACCGTCTTCGCCAAGGGCACCATCGCCAACCGCAAGGTGCATGACCAGAACCGCAGCCGTACGCCGGTTACGCTGTTCGGCCAGAACATCAACGGCACCTTCGTGGACAGCACCACCGGCTATCCGCGCACCCGCAGCGTCTCGCCCAACGCGCCGGCCGGCTATTATCTGTTCGACGGCCTGAACAACGTCGGCAACAACGCCACCACCGGCAACGTGCTCAACATCGTGCCGGGCAGCGTCAAGGTCGACAGCGCCCACAACGTCACCGAGATGACGCTGACCAACAACTCGGTCAACATCGACCAGATCGAGAACACGATCGACACCAAGACCAAATATTTCCAGGGTGGCGCCGAGTTCCGCGGCGAACGCATCGACATCGATGCGATGGCGGGCATGACCCGCGCGACGACCAGCCGCGGCGACATGCGCACCGCACGCTCCTACAGCTATGGCAACGCCACGCTGAAACTGCAGCCGAACGGGCTGTGGGACGTGCAGCTGCCGAGCAACTATGACGAGAGCAATCCCGCCAACTACGTCCAGCTCGCGGCACCCGCCTGCATCGGCGGCGGCACCGCGCCGACCTGCACCGGCCAGACCGCCGTCGCGGCGGGCCCCAACGGCCCGGCGACGCCGCTCTACACCGTCGGCCAGATGCCGCTGACCACGCCCAGCTTCAGCGTGCAATACACCCCGGCACTTGGCGAAGCCTCGGAAAAGATCGCGAAATTCGATCTCAGCTACCGTACCGACGGGATCCTGCCGTTCATCAAGCGGATCAAGATCGGCGGCCAGTACCGCAAGAACAATCTCGATCGCTGGGGCAATGGCGGCTACACCGTCAAGAGCCAGGTCGGCACGTTCGGCCAGCCGGGCTACCAGGCGGCGGTGATCGTGCCGACTGCGATCGTCCGCGGCACCTATCGCGCCTGCCAGCCGACCGCGACCTCGACGCTGTCGTGCAACTACGGCTATGTGCCGAGCACCAACCCGGCGAACGTCCGTTCGGGCGTCGACACGCTGACACCGCAGCAACTGCAGGATCTGTTCGCCCGCACGCTGGAGCCGAGCGACAGCGCCTATTTCGGCGATCTGCCCAATCGCGGCAATTTGCCGCCAGCCTGGCAGGGTCTGCGCACCGACGAGCTGTTTGCGGCGCTCGGTGCCAAGGACTTCATGAATTTCGACTGCCTGAAGACCTGCGTCGGCAGCGATGGCAACACCTATGCCCAGCCGGTCAGCCGTACGCGCGAGACGATCAAGAACGTCTACGCCATGGCCGATTTCGATCAGGATCTGCCTTGGGGCCTGCGCCTCGACGGCAATGTCGGCGTCCGCGGGGTCTTCGCCACCACCCGGGGATCGGGGCTGCTGACGCTCACCTCGATCCGGGTGAACAACCTCTACAACCCGAACGATCCCAACAACGCATCCGGCATCAACAGCATCTCGTTCAGCCAGAACGTGACGCTGAATGCCAAGACGACCGACTGGCTGCCCAGCTTCAACGTCAACCTCTGGGGCTTCCACGATCGGTTGGTGCTGCGCTTCTACGGCGGCAAGACCGTCGCGCGGCCGAACCCCACGCTGATGTTCCCGGGCGGTACCTGCAGCATCGACCAGCGTGTCGAGCTGGATAGCAATCCGGACGACGTCTATGGCTGCTCGGGCCGCGTCGGCAATCCGGGGCTCAAACCGTTCACGGCCTGGAACTACAATACCAGCCTCGAATGGTATCCGAACGCCGACACCGTCTTCTCGGTCGCCTATGGCAAGCTCGACGTGAAGATCGGCAACCCGATCGCGATCACCGAGACGCGCCGCCCCTTCGCGGGCACCGACCAGAAGGACCCGGTGACCGGTGCGTCGCTCGCCGATCTGGAATTCGCGGTACCCACCTACACCAACGGCCCCGGCTACAAGCGCAACATCTGGGAGTTCCAGGCGAAGACGGCCTTCACCTTCCTGCCCTGGTTCCTGAAGCACACCGGGGCCGACGTGAACTTCTCGATCCTCGCCTCGTCGGTCACCAGCGGCCAGCAGGATCCGTTGACGGGCGACGTGATGCTGCCCCCGAACGAGTCCAAATACTATACCAACGCCTCGCTCTGGTATGACGACGGCAAGTTCAACTTCCGCGTCGCCTACCAGAAGCGCAGCGCCCTGTTCACCTGCATCACGCCGTGCGGCGGCAACACCACCGACATCAACTATCCCGGCGAGCAATGGACCAACGTGCGCCTGGTGGCGCCGGGCTATAATCCGGGCGTGCCGCGGTTCATCGACGGCTCGACTTTCATCGATGCCAAGATGTCCTACAACATCAACCGCAACTTCCAGATCTATGTGGAAGGCCGCAACGTCACCCGCGAAATGTCGCAGACAATTTCGACGGGCCAGTATGTTCCCTTCGCCGATGGCACGCCGCGCGTGATGCGCATTTCCTATGGCGGCCGGCGGATCATGGGCGGCGTTCGCGTCCAGTTCGGGCGCTGACCGCGCAGCGGGTCACCCGGCGGGTGTCGGGTGACCCAATGCGGCGCTGATGTCCGCTGCCGCTGCACGGACCTGTGCGACGACGCCCCCCAAGGCGTCGTCGTCGACATATTGGGCAGGGCTCACCACGCTGATTGCCGCGACGATCCGGCCGGCGGCATCGCGGATCGGGGCGGCGACGGCGCGCAGGTCGTCCGGCGGCGGACTGCGATGCACCACCACGCCGCGGCCGCGATCGGCGGCCAGATCCGCCGCGAAGCTCGCCTGCGGGGCCGGACGGCGGCCGAGCAGCGCCTCGAGTGCGGCAGCCGGCTCGTCCAGCAGCAGCGCCTTGCCGAGACTGGTCTCGGGCAGCGGCCGGCGCGTGCCGACCGGTGTCGTCACCACCACCCGCTGCCCTCCGCCGACGCGGTGCAGGTGCACCGAATGGTCCCCGTCGCGCTCCCCCAGGAATGCCGGCATGTTGGTGGTGTCGGCGAGCAGGCGCAGCCGATCCCGCGCGAGTTCGACCACGTTCAGCCGTTCCTGCGCGCACACGCCCAGCTGCATCAGCTTGGGTCCGAGCCGCAGGCTGCCGTCGCGGTCGCCGATCGCGAAGCCGCGATCGAGCAGCGCCAAAGCGAGCCGTCGCGCGGTCGAGACGGTGAGGCCCGCGCCCGCGGCGAGTTCCCGCACCGTATGCGGGCGCTCCGCAAGCAGATCGAGCAGGTCCAGTCCGCGTTCGAGCGTCTGCGTCCCCGCCCGCCCTGCGGCCTTTTCGTCGGTCATGCAGTTCCTTCGCCTCGCTCGTCTTCGGCCAAGAACTAGGCAGCATGCCGGGCGCGGTAAAGTGGCTTGGGTCGCCCGGGCCGCCCCGGCTCGCAGCGATGGCGCGCAAGTCGTTGATCGTTCTTTAGGATTCTATGGGCAAGAAGCGCTTGGCATGCTCGCGGGGTGGCGTGCGTAGACAGGGGAACCTCATGCGGATTGTGATGACGGCCGCGGCGCTGTGCGCGCTCGCCGGCCCGGCCTGGGCCCAGGGCGTGCTGGAGACGCCTGCCGGCGGCGTTCGACTGGAACTGGTGGCCGGATGGGACCGGCCGGTGCTGCGGGTCCAGTCGGACGGCAGCGGATCGATCGGTGCGGGCGAGGTCACCGGCGGCCAGAGCGGCGTCAGCTATGGCGGCGAGGTCGGCTATGACATGGCCACCAGCAGCGCGACGTTCATCGGCGGCTATGCCGGTCTCGCCGGATCGACGGCATCCGTGTGCACCGCGCCGTCGATCCTGCTCCAGAGCTGCATCCATGCCGGCCGCAACCTCACCGTAGGCGTGCGTGCGGGTCTGATGTCCCGCGGCGTCGCCTTCTATGCCAAGGGCGGCTGGTCCAACGGGCAGATCAACGCGGAGACCAGGAGCAGCCTGCTACCCGCGCTGAACGCCAGGGGGTCGGACACACTGGACGGTTTCCATGTCGGGCTGGGGCTGCAGGCGCGGCTGCCGGGGCGGGCCTATGCCAAGCTGGAATATGTGTTCACCAACTATAACGGCTTCGAAGACGCGCTGGGCGGCTCGCGGATCAAGGCGGACTTCGACCGCCATCAGATCAGCGGCGGGCTCGGCGTTCGCTTCTAGGGGAGCGCCGCGGGACCGCTGCTCTCCCGCAGCACGAGCGTATAGGGGAGGCGGCGGCTCCGGTGGGCGGTGGTACCGTCATCGCGCCGCGCGATGCCGTCGAGCAGATCCACGGCCGCTGCGGCCATCTCGACATGTGGCTGGCGGACCGTGCTGAGCGGGGGCCAAGCCATGCGGGCAATGGCGGCGTCGTCGAACCCGGCGATCGACAGCTGCTCGGGAACGGCAATGCCCGCGCGCATCGCTGCCACCAGCACACCCAGCGCCATCTCGTCATTGGCGGCAAAGATCGCGCTCGGGCGCTGCGGCTGGGCCAGAAGGCGTTCGCCGGCTTCCAGCCCCGAGCGGAAGGTGAAGTCCCCCTGCAGCGCGCGCTCGGGCGGTACGTCCAGGCCGGCAGCGGCCATGGCGGCGCGAAAGCCTTCGAGACGCCGTGCTGCCGCATGGTGCTCGGGATTGCCCTGGATGAAGCCGATCGCGCGATGCCCGAGCGCGATCAGCGCCTCGGTCAGCTCGCGCGCGGCACCGCACTCGTCCATGTCGATAGCGGCGGTGCGGAGCGGGAAGTCGCCCGGCGAGATCCGTACCACCGGCACCTCCATCCGCGCGAACAGGTCGAGCAGCTCGGGCCAGTCGCACAGCGGCGGGGTGAGAATGGCGCCGCCCAGCCGCATCGACCGCAGTGATGCCTCGCACTCGGCCAGCCAGCCCGGCCGGTCGCGGGTCACCTGCTCGACGACGAGATGGTAGCTGAGCGACCGGCACTGGGCGAGCGCGCCCCGCTGCAGATCGGCGGCGTAGGTGGAGGCCGGATCATCGAAATACAGGCCGAGAAGGAAGGATCGCGAGCTCGACAGCTCCCGTGCAAAGGCATTGGGCCGATAGCCGAGTTCGTCCACGACGCGCTGCACCGCCTCGCGGACTTCCGGGCGGACATAGGCCTCGCCGTTGATCACGCGCGACACCGTCTTGGGCGAAACGCCCGCGCGCACGGCTACATCCTTGAGGGTCAGCGGCTTCATGGTTTCGACAGTTTAACGTTTCGCAAACGATAGCGCTATCATCAGTGCGAAAGCCGCGATCCCCAGATAGCACAGCAGCGGGAGCCCCAGCGCGGTCGCCAGCCCGAAGCGATCGGCCAGCGCACCCGTCGCCAGCGGCACCACCGCGCCCCCGACCACCGCCATGCACAGCACCATCGAGGCATAGGCAGCAGCGCCGCGATCCTCGGGCAGCGCGAGCGCGAAGATCGTCGGATACATGATGGCGTTGCACAGCCCCACCGCGAGCAGCGCTGCCGCCCCGGCGGCGCCCTGGGTCTGGGTGGCGATGGCGACGAGCAGCGCCGCGCCGGTGGCTACCCCGGCCAGCAGCCGCGCCGGGGCGATCCGCGCAAGGCCGAAGGCGCCGGCGAAGCGGCCGAGCATGGCGCCTGCCCAATACAGGCTGACCAGCCGCCCGGCGCTCGCCGGGTCGCTGGCCAGGATCGTCGGAAGCGCGAGATAATTGGCCAGCAGACTGCCGATCGTCACTTCCGCGCCGACATAGCCGAACATCGCCACGCTGCCCCAGGCCAGCCGCGGTTCGACCAGCACGCGTCCCAGTTGCCGTAGCGGCAGTCGGCGCGGGGCCGGGTAGCCGGCAAGAAGATCCCGGGCGCGCCAGAAGACGATGCACAGCGCCGCCAGCACGACGGCGCAGACGAGGAAGGGCAGGGCGAGCGGCAGGCGACCCAGTGCGCCCGCATAGAGCAGCAAGCCCGCGCCCAGCAGCGGACCGAGCACCGTGCCGATCGAATTGAACCCCTGCAGCAGCGTCAGCCGCGCCGCGCCGCCGCCTTCGGTCTCGACCAGCGGCTGCACGACGTTTGCGGCGATTTGCAGGAAGGTAATGCCCGTCGACAGCGCGAGCAGCGCAGCGAGCAACAGTGGATAGCTGCCGATCCAGGCCGCCCCGCCGAGCGCGACGCAGGCAAGCGCCATCACGGCCAGCCCCGCCGCGATCGCGCGCATATAGCCGGTGCGCACGAGCAGCATCGTGATCGGCAGCGCGAACAGCAGATAGCTGGAATGGAAGGCGAACTGGACGAACGCGGCGCGGGTATAGTCGAGTCGGTCGATCAGCGTCAGGCGCGGCACCAGCAGGCCGACCAGCGCGGTGACGAACCCGCCCATGAAGAAGATTCCGATAGAGCGGCGGAAGAGGCGCGTGACCATCTCGGCGCGGGCATGGGAGGAGGAAGCGGTGTGCACAGCCGCAGCTTAGCGGGCCAGGACGTTCGCGCAAACGCTGTCCATGACCGCGCTTGACATCGCTGTCACATTGCGTCAGACATCGATGTCAGAAACGGACTCCGTAAAAATACGGATCGCACAGGGAGAGGGGACATGCCGGGCATTGCTGCCGTTCGTCGCGCATTCGCGCCGTCTCCCTTCGTGCGCCTCGCATTCCGGAGCTTCCTTCCCTTTCCGGCCCCCTCCTCAAGGGCGGACACCCTGCGGCCGTCGCCTGCCCGATGGGCGACGGCCGCATTTTTTGCTTTCGCTGCGTTCCGCCGCCCCACGCGCCTGTTGTGCGCGGCGATGGGCGGAGCGCGGCTGCTGCCACAGGAATTGCTCTCCCGATGATCGCTGCTCGCACCTTCGCCCTTGTCCTGCTGGCGGCGACGGCCCCCGCCGCGTTGGTGGCCCAGAGCGCACCGCAGGGTGCCGCCGAGCCGTGGCGGAACCAGAAGCTGGCACCGGAAGCCCGCGCCGAAGCCCTGGTCCGCGCGATGACGCATGCGGAGAAGCTGCAGCTGATCCATGGTCTGTTCCCGCCGCGCGCGACGCCGGCACCGGTCGACATGATCCCCTCCGCCGGCTATGTCCCCGGCATCCCCCGGCTCGGCATCCCGACGCTGCGGGAAAGCGATGCCAGCCTCGGCGTCGCCAACCAGGTCGAGCAGCGCAAGGGCGATGTCGCGACCGCGCTGCCGTCGGGCCTTGCCACCGCCGCCACCTTCGACAGCGACCTTGCCCGCGCGGGCGGCGCGATGATCGGTGCGGAAGCGCGTGCCAAGACCTTCAACGTGCTCCTGGCAGGTGGCGTGAACCTTACCCGCGATGCGTGGAACGGCCGCAACTTCGAATATCTGGGCGAAGACCCGCTGCTCGCGGGCACGCTGGCCGGCGCGGCGATCGACGGCGTCCAGTCGAACCACATCGTCTCGACGATCAAGCACTTCATCCTGAACGCGCAGGAGACGGGACGCGCGGTGCTCAATGCGCGGATCGACGAGACGGCGCTGCGCGAGAGCGACCTTCTCGCCTTCGAGATCGCGATCCGTGCCGGCAAGCCGGCTTCGGTGATGTGCGCCTATAACCGGATCGAAGGCGATTATGCCTGCGAGAGCCACCGCATGCTCACCGGCGTGCTGCGCGGGGACTGGCGCTACACCGGCTGGGTGATGAGCGACTGGGGCGCGGTGCACTCGACCGTCAAGGCGGCCGCGGCCGGGCTCGACCAGGAATCGGGGCAGGAACTCGACCGCGAGATCTACTTCGCGCCCGAAAGGATCGACGCCGCGATCCGGGCCGGGCAGGTCACCGAGGCCCGTCTGGACGAGATGGTCCACCGCATCCTCACCGGCGTGATCAGCAGCGGACTGTACGATCATCCGACCCCGATGACGGCGCAGCCGATCGACTATGCCGCGCACGCCCAGGTGGCGCAGCGCGTCGCCGAGGCGGGCATGGTACTGCTGCGCAACCAGGGCGACGTGCTGCCGCTCGCCAGCACGGCGCGGAAGATCGTGCTGATCGGGGGGCATGCCGATGTCGGCGTGCTGTCTGGCGGCGGATCCAGCCAGGTGCGCTCGGTAGGCGGCGCGCCGGTCGAGATCCCGTTGACCACCGGGGCGGCGGCCTCGTTCGCCCGGGTGACCTGGCATGCCTCGTCGCCTCTCCAGGCGATCCGCGCCCGGGCACCGCAGGCGCAGGTCAGCTATGTCGATGGTCGCGATCCCGCCGCCGCCGCCGCGGCTGCCAAGGGGGCCGATATCGTGGTGGTGTTCGCCACCCAGTGGACCACCGAGGCGCAGGACGTCGATTCCCTGTCCCTGCCGGACCATCAGGATGCGCTGATCGCCGCGGTCGCCAAGGCCAATGCGAAGACGGTGGTGGTGCTGGAAACCGGCGGTCCCGTGCTGATGCCGTGGCTCGATCAGGTGCCGGCGGTACTCGAGGCCTGGTATCCCGGCCAGCGGGGCGGCGAGGCAATCGCCGCCATCCTGTTCGGCGACGTCAACCCTTCCGGTCGCCTGCCGATCAGCTTCCCGAAGAGCGCAGACCAACTGCCGCGGCCCAAGCCGGTGGTGCCCGAAGGTCTCAACGTCAACGCCGCGAGCGATGCCGGCGCCGGTGACGGCAGCACCCTGCCAAGCTGGGACGTGACGTACAGCGAAGGGGCGAATGTCGGCTATCGGTGGTACGCTGCCAAGGGCCTCCAGCCGCTGTTCCCGTTCGGCTATGGCCTCAGCTACACGCGCTTCGCCTTTACGAACACGCGCTTCTCGGGCGGCGCGACGCCGTCTGTGACCTTCACCGTACGCAACCAAGGCGCCCGCGCCGGGGCTGTGGTGCCGCAGCTGTACGTTATCGATCCGCAGGGCGGTGCGCCGCGTCTCGCCGGCTGGAAGCGCCAGTGGCTGAAGCCGGGCGAAGCCGCGCAGCTGACGTTGCGCGCTGCCCCCCACGCGCTGGCGCGCTGGACGAACGGCCGCTGGTCGATCGCCCCCGGGCGCTACCGGCTGGCGCTCGGCCAGAATTCGATCGCAACCGCTTTCCAGCAGGCGGTCGATGTACCCGCGGGAGACATTTCCAATTGAAAACAAAATGAAAGGGGTGAATATGAAGAAATCAAGGACAACGTTGTCGCCGGCATCTGCCGGTATTCAGCGGACAAATCGGGCCTGAGGGCCGGTTCAGGAGGGGAGAAACCCAATGCGTATGACTAACGCTGCGCGCCTTCGCGCGGCTTCCATGCTTGCCGTCGCCACGGCGCTCGCCGTGCCGGGCATTGCCGCGGCACAAACCGCCAGCGGCGCCACCGATTCGCCGGCCGCGCAGGACGCGCCGCAGGACGGCGGCGAGATCGTCGTCACCGGCATCCGCGCGTCGCTCGAGCGCTCGATCGCGCTCAAGCGCGATTCGACCGGTATCGTCGATGCGATCTCGGCCGAGGACATCGGCAAGTTTGCCAACACCAACCTCGCGGAATCGCTCCAGCGCATCACCGGCGTGTCGATCGATCGCGTCAACGGCGAGGGCTCGACCGTCACGGTTCGCGGCTTCGGCGCCCAGTACAACATGGTGACCCTCAACGGACGCCAGCTCGCGGCCTCGAACATCGTCGCAGTCGGCGGTGACCAGGGCGGTGACGGCGCCGGCGGCTTCGGCCGTTCGTTCGACTTCGCCAACCTTGCCTCGGAAGGCGTGAAGACGCTGGAGGTCTACAAGACCGGCCGCGCCGCGGTTCCCTCGGGCGGCATCGGCGCCACGATCAACATCGTCGGGACGCGCCCGCTCGATCGCGCCGCGGGCTTTACCGGCTCGGTCGGTGCCAAAGCGAGCTACGACACCTCGGCCGACGACTGCATCAGCTGCGGCGCGCACGTAACGCCGGAATTCTCGGGCATCGCCAGCTGGAGCGACGCGGACCAGAAGTTCGGCGTGAGCGTGTTCGGCAGCTACCAGAAGCGCAATTTCAGCTTCCCGAGCCAGGCCAACAACTACTGGAACATGCCCCGCCTGTCGGATTTCCTCGATCCGTCGAAGGGCTACATCACCGCGACGACCAAGATCAACAACAAGCCGACCGATCCCAACACGCTGGTCGCGGTACCTGATGACTATCGTCACCACTTCTCGGAGGCGAGCCGCGAGCGCATCAACGGCCAGGCCGTTCTCCAGTATCGCCCCTCGGACAGCATGACCTTCACGGTCGACGGCCTGTTCGCGCAGCTGCGGTCGTCCGAGCGCCGCTCGTCCCAGTCCAACTGGTTCTCCAAGCCGTTCGACGAAGTCACCTTCGACGATTCGAGCAACGGCATCGCCACGACCAAGTATCTCCACGAGACGCTGCCGGGCGTGAAGGACGAAGGCTTCGAAAACGCCTATCGTGCACAGAAGAATCGTTTGTGGGATATTGGCGGCAACCTGAAGTGGGAGCTGGCCGACAACTTCACCGTCAACATCGACGGCCATTTCGGCAAGGCGGAGAGCCTGCCCGACAATCCCAACGGCCAGACCTCGACCACGGTCGCCTTCAACGGCAACATCGTGACCTCGCACGGCCTGACCTGGGACAATGACGGCTTCCCGACCCAGACGCTGACGATCAACGACTGCTACAAGCAGACCACGCCGAAGGGCGTCGCCTTCACCAACGGCAACTGCAACGGCGTGTTCGACGCGGGCGACCTGTCGGCCGCGGTGCAGCGCCAGTTCGCCTCGACGCAGACGCAGAAGATCAAGGAAGGTCGCATCGACGCGGGCTGGGATCTGGGCGGCGGCAGCCGGTTCGACTTCGGCGGCGACTGGCGCAGCACCGACACGCGCCAGACCCAGTACAACACCCGCCAGGTGCTGGGTGACTGGAACAACGCGCTGCCGCCGGACGTCGCGGCCTTCGCGCCGGGCACGGTCCAGCAATACTGCCTGGTCTGCCAGTTCCATCACAACAACGCGACCGCGGACACGGTGGGCAAGGTCGCCTGGCGCGCCGAGGATCCGACCAAGCTCTACAATGCGCTGTACAACCACTATGTCGGCATCACCAACGACGGCATCAATCACCAGAACATCATCGATGCCAACAGCGACAACCGGGTGAAGGAAGACATCTGGGCCGCCTATGGCCAGCTCACCTGGAAGGGCGAACTGGGCGGCCGCAACGCCACCCTCGTCGCCGGCGTGCGCTACGAGCACACCAAGGTGAAGTCGGTCTCGTACCAGACGGTACCGCTGGCGATCGTGTGGGAAGCGGACAACGACTTCTCGGTGCTCAATTCGGCGGACCAGCAGGCGGTGAGCGGCCGCGGCAGCTACGACAACCTGCTGCCGCAGATCGACTTCCAGATCGAAGCCGCCAAGAACCTGATCGGCCGTGTCTCGTACAGCAAGACGATCTCGCGTGCGCCGTACGGCAACCTGTTCGCCTCCACGGGTGCGGGTGCGCTCAACAACCCCACCTCGCTGGGCGGCGTTGCGACCGGCAACCAGAACAATCCCGCGCTGAAGCCGCTGGATTCGGATAACTTCGACATCTCGCTCGAATGGTATCCGCGCCGCGACGTGTATCTGTCGGTCGGTTTCTTCGACAAGCGGGTGCACAACTTCATCGGCAACACGGTCGTCCAGCGCAACCTGTTCGGCCTGCGCGACCCGACCGCGGGTCCGCTGGCGACCGCTGCGCGCAACATCGTGACCGGGCTCGGCGGCGACATCAGCAACGTCAACCTGTTCACCAGCGCGGCGATCCTGCAGAAGTATAACGGCAACGTCGCCCAGGCGACGTCCGAGCTGCAGGCCAATTATGTGCCCGCGACGCGGACGTTCGGCTCGACCTATATCAGCAACACGCTCGCCGCGATCGACGTGAAGCCGACCTCGGCCGACCCGCTGCTGAACTTCGCGGTGAACACGCCGATCAACAACAAGGATGCCGAGATCTATGGCGTCGAGCTCGCCGGCCAGTATTTCCTCGGCAATACCGGCTTCGGTATCGCCGCGAGCTACACGCTGGTGCGCGGCAATATCGGCTTCGACATCACCGCCGATCCGACGGCCAACCAGTTCGCGCTGGTCGGCCTGAGCGACACTGCAAACGCAACGCTGATCTATGACAAGCACGGCATCTCGGCGCGCCTTTCGTACAACTGGCGCGGCAAGTTCCTGAGCGACGTCAACCGCGGCGCGGCGCACAACCCGGTGTTCAACGATCCCTATGGCCAGGTCGATGTCAGCATCAACTATGACCTGACCAAGAACATCGCGCTCAGCTTCGAGGGCATCAACATCCTCGAGGAAGGCGTTCGCAGCTACAGCCGCGATTACATCAACACCTGGTACGAGTCCGAAGGCTCGGCCCGCTATCTGGTCGGTGCGCGCTTCCGCTTCTGAAGCCCGCCTGTCTCATGGGGAAAGGCCGCTCGCCTCGGGCGGCCTTTCTCGTTTAAGGTCCCGAACATGTCCCGCGCCGTGCTCAACAATATCGACCATGCCGATCTTCGGATCCGGCTCGACCGTGGCGCCACGTTCGGCGATGCGGTCAACCAGATGACCGTCTTCCCGACGGAGTTCGAGGCACTCAGCCGCGACTATGTACTGATCTTCCGCCGCGACGATGCCGGCACCCTGCGCTCCACCGTGCTGCTGGGCCTTGATGCCGACGAGAATCTCTATCTCGAGGGCGATCGCTGGACCGTCGATCAGCTGCCCGCGCTGATGGAGATCGGCCCCTTTTCGATCGGCCTGCCGCGCCCTGGCGAGGCTGGCGAGCCAATGATCCATATCGACACCGACCATCCCCGCGTCTCGACCACGGAGGGTGCGCCGCTGTTCCTCGAGCAGGGCGGCAACGCGCCCTATCTCGATCGCGTCGCGGCCACGCTGCAGGCCGTCTATGTCGGCGACCAGCTGTCGGCGCCGATGTTCGCTGCGTTCGAGGCCGCCGGGCTGCTGGAGCCGGTGACGTTCGATATCGAACTGACCTCCGGCCGGCGCTACAAGGTGCCCGATTGCTGGGTGATCGACGGCAGCCGCTTCGCCGCCCTCGGCGGCGACGCGCTGGCCGCGCTGCACGCGCAGGACTTCCTGCGCTGCGCGGTATGGCAACTGTCCTCGCTGGGCAATCTGCCGCGACTGATCGCGCGCAAGGAACGCCGCGAGGGCTGACGCCACAACAACGAGAATTCCTGGGGGAGGACGCGATGGGCGAGCAGAAGTTTAGGGTGGTGATCGCCGGCGGCGGCACGGCCGGCTGGGTGGCGGCAGCCGCGCTGGTGCGGCACCTCGGGGCGAGCGTCGACATCACGCTTGTCGAATCCGATGCGATCGGCACGGTGGGCGTGGGCGAATCGACCATCCCCACCGCCTGGACCTTCCACAGGCTGCTCGGCATCAACGAGCAGGTCTTCCTCCGCGAGACCAACGCCACCTTCAAGCTGGGCATCTCTTTCGAGAACTGGCAGCGCGACGGCGACCGCTACTTCCATCCCTTCGGATCGATCGGGCGCGCGCTGCCCCTGTGCGACTTCCAGCATTTCTGGCTGGAGGCCCATGCGCGGGGGCTGGGCGGCGCACTGGGCGACTATTCGCTGGAGACGCAGGCGGCGCTGTCGCAGAAGTTCGCCACCGGCGATCCGATGCCGCTGGCCTATGCCTATCACCTCGACGCGACGGCCTATGCCGCTTTCCTGCGCGGGCTCGCCGAACCGGCGGGCGTGCGCCGCGTCGAGGGGCGCATCACCGAAGTCGCGCAGGCCGAGACCGGCGACATCGCTGCTCTGGTGCTGGAAGGCGGGCTGCGCATCGAGGGCGATCTGTTCATCGACTGCACGGGCTTTCGCGCGCTGCTGATCGAGGACACGCTCAAGACCGGCTTCGAGGACTGGAGCCATTGGCTGCCCACCAATCGCGCCTTTGCCGTCCAGTCCGAGACCACCGAGGCGCCGGTGCCCTATACCCGCGCGATCGCACATGGTGCGGGCTGGCGCTGGCGGATTCCATTGCAGCATCGGATGGGCAACGGGTTCGTCTTTGCCAGCGACTATCTGTCGGATGACGACGCGCGCGCACAGCTTCTGGCGGCAGTGCCAGGGCGGGCGCTGTTCGACCCTCGCCTGATCCGCTTCACCACCGGCATGCGCAAGCAGGCATGGAACCGCAACTGCCTTGCGTTGGGGCTGGCCAGCGGGTTCATCGAACCGCTCGAATCCACCAGCATCCATCTGGTGATGATCGCGGTGACGCGTCTGCTGCAGAATTTCCCAAACCGCGTGGACATGGCGACCTTCGCGAGGCGGTTCAACGCCCAGTCGCGGGCGGAATCCGAGCATATCCGCGACTTCATCATCCTCCACTACAAGCTCAACGATCGGCCCGAGCCCTTCTGGCGCGATCACGCCGCGCGCGCGGTGCCGGACAGCCTCGCCGCGCGCATCGCGCTGTTCGAGGAAGGGGCGGCGGCCTATCAGGAGGGAACGGACCTTTTCCGGGTCGACAGCTGGAACGCCGTGATGCTGGGGCAGGGCGTGCGCCCGCGCGCGCATCACCCGATGCCCGCGCAGATCCCTAGCGACGATCTCGAACGGGCCCTGGCAGACCTGCGCGCGGGCATCGCCGCCCAGCTGGCGACGCTGCCGAACCACGCCGCGTTCATCGCGCGTTATGCCGCCGCCAAGGTGCCGGCGGCCGCCTGATCCGCCCGGCAAAAATTTCCTACCGTGCTTTGAACCTTCCGCCGCACCCCCGCCACTGATGGGGTGCGGCAGGTCGTTGCGCGGGCTATCCCCCTGTTTCCGGGCACATGCCTGCCGTGCGTGCCCGGCCCGGTGCGCCCCTGCACCGGGCCGGGCCAATACGGGAGAACCAAAGCATGCGTACCCTTCTGAGCGCCGCGGCGCTCGTCAGCCTCGCCTGTGCCGCACCTGCGCTGGCACAGACGCAGAGCGTCTCCGATGCCACCGGCGATTTCCTCTCCGGCTATACCGGCCCGCAGCTCGCCGACCTGGATGTCACCAGCTTCTCGGTCAGCTATGACGCGACCGCCAAGCTGTTCACCCTCGGCACCACCTTCGCCGGTGCGATCACGCCGGGCACGGCCGGGTTCTACGTGTACGGCGTGAACACGGGCGCCGGTGCGATCCGGCCCTTTGCGAGCCTTGGCCAGGGCAACGTGATCTTCGATCAGGCGATCGTGGTGCAGAAGAACGGCACCGGCTCGGTCGGCGGCACGGCACTCGATCCCAGCTGGGTGGCGATCGCCGGCAACATCCTCACCGTGAAGGTGCCGCTGTCGCTCCTGCCGAGCACCGGGTTCAAGCCCGGCCAGTATGGCTTCAACCTGTGGCCGCGCGCGGGTGCGGGCAATGCGGCGATCAGCGATTTCGCACCCGAGAACGCAACGCTTTCGGCCAGCGCCGCCGTGCCGGAGCCCGCGACCTGGGGCATGCTGATGGTGGGGGCCGGGCTCGCCGGGGGCACGCTGCGCTATCGCCGCCGCCGCGCCCGCCCCGCGCTGGCAGTGGGCTGACCCTGCGCGAGGTGTCGGCCGGGGTGCAGGTGCAGCTCGGCCGGCACATTTTTTCGCGTCCGTTGAACCTCCCGGCCGCTGCGCGCCACTAAGGTGCCAACGAAGGGACGCGCGTGACGCAGATCGACCAGCAGGGCCGGCGGGTGCCGATGTCTGCCGATGATGAGGAGATGGGCCTCGTCGTCGCCGTCCGCGCGCGGGATCTGCGCGCGTTCGAGCAGCTCTATCGGCGCTACCAGCCTCGCCTCGCGCGCTTCGTCAGCACGCTGGTGCGCCGTCCGCCGCTGGTGGAAGAGGTGGTCAACGACACGCTGATGGTGCTGTGGCAGAAGGCAGGCGACTTCACCGGCGCGAGCCGGCTGTCGACCTGGCTGTTCGCCATCGCCTATCGCAAGGCGGTGCGCGCCAGAAGCCGCGACGAGCTGCCCGTCGACGATAGGACGATCGCCGATTTTCCCGGCGAGGATCGACCCGATGCCGCGCTGTCGCAGGACCGAACTCATCATGCGCTGCGTCGCGCGATGTCGGCACTGTCGGCGGAGCATCGCGCGGTGGTGGACCTCACCTATTTTCACGAGATCGGCTATCGCGAGATCGCCGAGATACTGGGGTGCCCGGTGGACACGGTGAAGACCCGCATGTTCCACGCGCGGCGCCATCTGCGCCGGGCGTTGGCCGGCGACCTGGCGGACTGGATGTGACGATGGGCGACCTTCACCATTTGCGCGGCGACCCGCACGAAGCGACGCAGCACCTGCTGCCATGGTATGTCACCGGCGCCATCGCGCCGGGCGACCGGCTGCTCGTCGAGACGCACCTGCCGCACTGCGAGGACTGCCGTGCCGAGCTGGCGGCGGAGCGTCGCCTGCATGCCGCCATCGCCGATCTGCCCGCCGCCGCGCCCGGTGGCTGGGAACGGCTTGCGGCGGATTTGGGCGCGCCGGCGCCACCACAGCGCCTGCCCCGCCGCTTTGCGGTGCGCGCGGGCTGGATACTCGGCGCGCAGGCGGCGTTGCTGCTGCTCGGCGTCGGCGTGGTCCTCCACTATCGCCAGCCAAGTGCGCCGCGGGGCGATGCCTATCACGCACTGGGTTCGAGCGCGGCCCGTCCGACCGGCAACATGCTTGTGATGTTCGCGCCCGAAACGCACGCGGAATCGCTGCGGCGTGCGATCGCTGCCTCCAATGCCCGCCTGGTCGACGGACCGACCGCGGCGGGCGCCTATCTTCTCGCCATTGCGCCCGACCGGCGGGACGCGGCACTAGCCCGGCTGCGCGCGGATCCGGCCGTGGTGATGGCCGAGCCGGTCGACGCCGCACCGTGAAGACCCTGATCGCCCTGCTGCTCCTGCTCGTGACGATGCTTGCCACGCCAGCGTCGGCAGAAGCGGCGGACGGTGGGCAAATCCTGGTGATGCTGCGCCTCGCGCCGCCGCATTTCCGCGCCGGCAGCGGCTATGGCGGCGGCTATGGCGAGGATGGATCGGCGGCAGGCCGGCGGCGCATCGCGGCTGCAGTGGCCAAGCGGAACGGGCTGCGGCTGACCGGCAACTGGCCGATGCCGATGATCGGGATCGATTGCTTCATCATGGCGGTGCCGCCGGGCCGCACCGCCGAAGCGGTCGCGGCGGAGGTGTCGCGCGACTCCGCAGTCGAATGGTCCGAGCCGATCGCCACCTTCCGCACACAGGGGCAGGCACGGCCCAATGATCCGCTGTATCCGGCGCAGCCGACCACCCGGGCTTGGCACCTCTCGGCGCTTCATCGAATGGCCACCGGGCGCGGCGCGCGGGTGGCGGTGATCGACAGCAAGGTGGATGCCGCGCATCCCGATCTCGCCGGGCAGGTGGACGTCGCGCGCGACTTTGTCGGCACGGGGACCGCCCCCGCAGAGAGCCACGGCACCGGCATCGCCGGGGTCATCGCCGCGCGGGCGAACAACGGCATCGGGATCGTCGGCATCGCGCCCGCCGCGACGCTGCTGGCGCTGCGCGCCTGCCGGCAGGAAGCCGGTTCCACTACCTGCGACAGCCTCAGCCTCGCCCGCGCGGTCAGCTTCGCCGTCGAGCAACGCGCGGACGTGATCAATCTCAGTCTCAGCGGCCCGCCGAGCCGATTGCTGGAGACATTGCTGCGGCTCGGAATCGATCGTGGCGCCACGGTGGTCGCCGCTGTCGATCCGAAGCTGGCAGGCGGCGGCTTCCCCGCCTCGATGGCCGGCGTCGTTGCGGTGGCCGACGCGCCGGCGGGTGCCGCCTATGTCGCGCCCGGCCGCGATATTCCCACCACCCAGCCGGGCGGGCGCTGGTATCTGGCGAACGGTTCGTCCTACGCTGCCGCCGAAGTCAGCGGCTTGCTGGCGCTGCGCCGCGAGCGCGATGCCCGGCCGGGCAGACACGCCATGCCGGTATCGATCCGGCCGGGCGGCGGGGAGATCGACGCCTGTGCAACTGTGGTGGGGAAGGGGACATGTCCGGGCGAAGGGGGAGGCCCCTAGCATCCGCGCCGCCGCGATCGCTGTCGCGCTCATCGCCGCCGGGTTGGCCGAGCGCGCGCAGGCGCAGTGGAACGGCGAGGTCGCGGTCACCAGCGACGAGCGCTGGCGCGGCCGCAGCCTCAGCGCCGGAAGGCCCGCCGCCACGCTGTCGCTCGGCTATGACGATCGCTCGGGCATCTATGTCGACGGATCGGCGACGGTGGCGACGCTGCGCAGCGGGCCCGACCTGGTCTCGGTCGGCGTCGATGCCGGCTATGCCCGGCGGCTGACGACCGGGCTGGTGCTGGACCTGGGGCTGACGCGGCGCGAGTTTCGCGGGGCCGGTTCGGGCGCGAGCGGTTCTGGCTATACCGAGCTGTATCTCGGCGCCAGCGGGCGATGCCTTTCCGGTCGCCTGCTCTATTCGCCCGATTATCTCCAGCGCGGCGTCCATACCCTGTACGGCACGCTCGACGGGGTCGTGCGCCCGCTGCCGGGCTGGCGACTGCTCGGTCATGCCGGGCTGATGACCGTGCTGCGCCAGCGCCCCTGGGCCGGGATGCGCGCCTCCCAGTTCGACTATAGCCTGGGCATCGCCCGCCAGATCGGCAGGGTCGATGCCCGGCTCGCGTGGAGCGGTGGGGGCCCGGGCCGGGACTATTATGACCAGCGGCCGCGCAGCCGGCAGGCCGTCACCGTCTCGGCCTCGATCGGCTTCTAGGGATCGAGCCGCACGCGGTTGTTATGAAGCGTTACCTCGGGCGCATCGCCCGGAAGGGCGACGCGGACCCCCGTGGGCGCCGCGGTACCCGCAAGCCGCACCTTCACCTGTACGGTGCGCGGCAGCAGGTCGGCCGGCGCCTGCAACGGCGGCAGAGTCGCGCGCCCCAGTTCGCCGGACGCACCCGAGACGATCACCGTCCCGCCCGGCGTCGCGGCGTGGCCGAGGCTATGAACGGTGACGAGGACGCTGCGCCCGCGGACGACCACATCGTCGCGCCCGATGCCCAGATCGGGGCGCAGTTCCACCGGGTCGCCTGCCTTTTCCAGCGTGAACACCCAGCGGCCGGCACCGGTGGGGAAACGGATCGCGATATCGGTGGATCTGCCCAGATCGAGCGTCTTCACCGCGCCGTCGGGACCGCGCATCGTCCACCGCCCGGCGGTGATGTTCCAGGTCGTCATCGTCGCGTCCTGCGGTGCGCCGCTCGTGTTGAATGCCTCGACGGTGAACCCGGCAGCCGTCGCGCCGGGCACCAGCAGTGCAACCTGCTCGGCGGCACCGTCCCGGGCGAACCGCCAGCTCACCGCATTGCCGGGATAGGTCTGGTTGCGGCGGAGCGCGATGCCGCCCAGCCGCTCGCGCTGGAGCCACTGGTTCTCGCTCTCCACCCGGTCGGTCCACCAATGACCCTCGGTCATCATGGTGAGCCGTGCGGCCTTTTCCTGGATCGCGGCCTCGTGCAGCGGCACCAGCCCGGCAGGGTCGCCGCTTCGCGCCCAGGCGGCGATGCGCGCGGCGTCTCCGTCGCCCTTTGCTGCGACCATCGCCCTGGTTTCGGGCAGGAGCGCACCGTTTTCGTTGATCTCGCCGATCGCGCCGGGCCGGGCCTGCAGCGGCCGGAGATACTTCGCGTCGCCGGTGAAGCGGTACGCGCTCCAGCTGGTCTGGAGCGGCGTGCTGACCCCGCCGCCATCGCCCGCGCGGGTCGCGTCGGTGCGCCAGTTGATCTCGTTGGGGAAGCTCCAGCGGCCCTCGCCGTCCTGCTTGCCGTGCGCCAGCCAGCCATCCGCGAGGCCCGTCACCAGGCCACGCGCGGCAGGGCTCGCGTTGAACACGCCGAGCAGGATCGGCGCGTGCATCACCGTGTAGCTATAGGGCTTCTGCCACTCGAACGCGCCCTCCCGGTACATCTTCCGCGCGCCGTACCAGTTGCTGGCAAAGTGGAGATGTCCGGCCGGGTTGGGCAGGATCACCTTGCTCAGCGCCCTTGTCGTGGCGAACAGCCGCTCGACCGTCCGGGGCTCGCCCCAGTTCAGGTAGAGCCGCGCGGCATCGGCGTTGAGCCCCTCCTCATAGGCATGAAGCTCGTCGGTGGTGATGTACCCCAGCCCGTCCACGATCATGCCGTTGCGATAGGCGGCGTCGTCGAGCGCGCGGAGCGAGGCGTTCACCTTGTCGGGGATCACGCCCATCAGCGCGAGGCCGGGCCACTGCGCCATCAGATCGGAATCGTCGCTGATCCCGCCGCCGAAATCGCCATAGGGCACCTGGCGGTTGTCGATCCACCATTCGACGAAGCGGCGGGTGAGCGCCAGGTCCTGCAACTGCCGCGCCGCCCACGCCGGAACGCCCGCCGGAAGGGGCGGGAGGGGCTGCGCGGGCATGTTCTCGGGTCGATAGTCGATGTCCGCCCAATAGGCCCGCATCTCCTTATGCTCGGGATCGACGCGGAGCAGGTCGCTCGCATCGGTGCGTACCCGACGATAGAGCGCGGCACGTTCGGACGAGGTATGCTCCTCCACGAGGAAGCCCCAATTGTCCTTCACCTGGTTGAAGCGATCGGCAACGTGCTCCTTCAGCGCGTCGGCGCGGGGCTTGAACACGAGGCGGATCTCGGCGCCGTCCAGCGCCTCGGCGTTGAAATCGGGCGCGGCGGAGGCGATCGTCAGGAACAGGCTGTCGTCGCTGAGGATCCGATCGCGAAGATCGAGCCACAAGGTGCGGGCCGCACCGGGGCGGACCGAGACCGAGAGGTCGATCAGGTCCCGCTGCGGCCAGATCGGGTCGTGAACGCGGATGTTGAGCGGGATCAGACCCTCGGCGTTCGCTTTCACCTTGAGCGCCGGCAGATCGATCGCGATGCCGTCCAGCCCGTCATGCAGGTTGCGCCAGCCATAGTTGAACGCGCGGGCGAGCGGCTGGTCGGGCGGCGCCTGGTTGAGGTTGGACGGGATCAGGACATGCACGATGGGCTTCGACGAGGCGAGCCGCACCGCCGCGCCGCTATCGCCGGCCGAGCCGGCGCCAACCGCCGCGCGCACACCCGATTTGGGCATGGCGAGCAGCGTGCTGCGCTCTTCGGGAGCGAAGCGGCCGGCGATGTACCGGTTCAGCGTGTCGAGCGCCGCAAGATTGGCGGCGGCCTTGGCGTTCAGCCGGTAGCTGAGCTTGAAGCTGCCGGCGGGTTCCGGCGCGCCGTCGACCTGATAGGCCCAGAGCTCCTGGATCGGCTGCTCCTGCATCACATTGGTGAAGCGCAGCACCCCGCCCTTGTGCTCGGCCAGTGTATCGACCGAGCGGACGACGCCCTTGGCCCGTTCCGCCACCTTGGCGAAGCGCGCGCCGTCGGCCGACCAGGCGAGCTCGCCATAGGCGGCGCCGCGCAACTCGACCCGGTTGAACGTCTCGCCGGGAGGGACGGTCAGCGTATAGGCCTTGCCGCCTTCGACATAGGTGTTCCAGTCGGGAAGCTCGAAATAATCGTCGCGGCCAGGCAGGCGGGAGCGGTTGTAGACGCCGGGCCATGTCGTCTCGGCGATGCCGTCCACGCCCTTCCACATCCACTGCTTCTGGTCGCGCGCATCGGCGAACTCGACCTTGCGCACGCGGGTGACCGCGTCGACGAGGACCGGGGGCGAGGCCGTATCCCAGCCATAGCGGTGAAGCCAGGCGCTGCGCTCGGCGGCAGCATCGCGGGGCGGCGGGGCGCCCGGCAGGCCGCGCGTCGCCAGCGCCGCGACATCGGCTGCCCCCAGCATCCGGTCGTACACGCGGATCTCGTCGAGGTCGCTGCCCCGCATGAAATTGTACCGGCTCTGCACCTGATGCGGGCTGATCACGCGGCCCGCCATGCCGAACTGGTCGAGCCCCGCATCAAGATCGGCGACCTGGTTGCGCCGCGCAACTTCGCGACCGTTCAGGAACAGCCGCACGCCTGCCGTCTCGTCCCACGCAAAGGCGAGGTGCTGCCACTCGTCCGGCCCCGGCACCCGGTCCAGCCGAAAGGAGACGCGGATGCGCGAAAGGTTGGCGTCGGTGACGAAGGCGTCGAAGCCGTGGCCGTTCCAGTCGATCCGCAGGAACGCCATGTCCCAGCTCGAATGATCGGCGAAACCCGCGCGGAAGAGCACGAATGGCGCTTCGCCGAGCGGCGTGCGTGCGCGCCAGAAGAAGGCCAGGGTACCACGCTCGGCGCGGAGGTTGCCGGGGGCGTTCCAGGCGACATAGCCTTCATCCGCCCAGCGCGCGGCGCCACCCATGGCGCCGTCCGGCGTGATGGTGACGGCCGAGCGGAAATTGGGAACCGGGTCGCCCTTGGCGACATCCGCAGTGAGGCTCTTGTCAGCCGAGAGGTGGAAGAGGAGGCGATCCTCGGGCGGTGCGGTCTGGGCGAGGGCGGGGCTGGCGATGGCGAGCGCCCAGATCGAAATGCCCCAGCGTCGCATGCAATCCCTCCCAACCCGTTGTTCTACAGGGCCGCTTGCGATTCACTGCCGCGATCGTGCCCGTCGCTGACACCGGTAGCAATTCGGGAAGGCAAAGCCAATGGGGCGCGACGCGCCGCTGTTAGCGGCGGCTGCCGAGCAACGCGATCTCCGCAACGCGACGGCTGAACTGGTCGGCCGCGCCTGCATCGCCCCACGAGAAAGCGGAGCGTTCGCCGCCAAGGTCGGCGCGAACGCGCTCGGCCACACGCTCCAGTTCGCCCGGCGTCGGTGGGCGCCCCTCGGCGATGCAGGCGATCACTTCCGGTGCGATCGTGCTGGTCATGAACGACATCCTTCCCCTCCCGGCAGTATGAAGGAAGTTGGGGACGAACGAACCCCGAAAAAGGTCCATCACGGAGCGCTTGCGACGAAGCGCGCGGCCGCTAGGATCAGCGGCAATGTCTATTCCTGCGCTTCGCATCTCCGGCCTGCAAAAGTCCTTCGGCAAGCCCGTCATCACCGGACTCGATCTTATCGTTGGCGCGGGGCAGCTCTACGCGCTGCTGGGTCCCAACGGCGCGGGCAAAACAACGACCCTGCGCATGGCGGTGGGCCTCACCGAGCCCGACACAGGCGACATCGAGATCTTCGGCATCGATGCGCGCCGGCGCCCGCTGGAGGCCAAGGCGATCACCGCCTGGCTGCCCGACGAGCCGATGCTCTACGACAAGCTGACCCCCGCCGAATATCTCGGCTTCGTCGCCGGCCTCTGGCGGATCGGGCCCGACCAGGCGGCCGCCGAGGCCGAGCGGCTGCTGCGCTGGCTGGAGCTGTGGGAGGTGCGCGACACCCGCTGCGAGGGCTTTTCCAGGGGCATGCAACAGAAAGTGGCGCTGGCCGGGGCGTTGATCCACGATCCGCAATTGCTGATCCTGGACGAACCGCTCACCGGCCTCGACGCCGCGATGGCGCGATCGGTGAAGGATGCGCTGCGCGCTGCGGTCGATGCGGGCAAGACGGTCATCGTGACCACCCACATCCTGGAGGTTGCCGAGCGTCTGGCCGACCGGATCGGCATCATTGCCGGCGGCAAGCTGCTGGCCGAGGGAACACTGGAGGAACTGCGCACGCTGGCCGGCGCCGAGGACATGACGCTGGAAGACACCTTCATCCGCCTCACGAGCCGCCCGTGATCGGCTGGGCGATGCGGCGCCTGCCGCCGGGCAGCCTCAGCTGGCTGACCCTGCACGAACTGCGCGCGGCGCTCCGTAATGCCGGGCGCAGCCGGGTGGGACAGGTGGTGGGGGCGTTGTTCCTGCTCGGCTATACCGGACTCGGCGTGTTCTTCGGGATGTTGCTTGCCGGCAAGCCGTTGCATGCCGGGCCGGTGGCCTGGCTTTCGGTGCTGGTCGCCAGCCTGCTCGTCTTCACCTTCATGACCACCCAGTCGCTGCTCGCCAGCCAGCGGACCCTGTATGAGGCCGGCGATCTGGACCTGCTGTTCTCCGCGCCGCTGGACCCGCGCACCGTGATGTCGGCCAAGTTGCTCGGCATCGCCGGCGGAGTGACGCTCACCTTCTCGATCTTCCTGCTGCCGATCCTGCTGCCGATCGCGGTGCTCGGCCATCCCGAGCTGCTCGGGTCGGTGGCGCTGCTGGTCGCGCTGGCGCTCACCGCGGCCTGCCTGGGGCTTGGCGTCACGCTGGTGCTCGCCCGCATCGGCGGTCCGCGCGCGGCCAGGACGGTGGGCCAGATCCTGGCGGCGCTGGCAGGCGCCAGCGTCTTCCTGGTGACGCAGATCTTCAACCGGCACGACGAGAGCCGGCAATCCGGCTTCGTGCTGCTGTTCGATACGTTGCGGACCAACGGCTATGGCAGCGGGACGGTCAGCAGCCTGCCGGGCCGCGCGGCGTTCGGCGAACCGCTGGCTGTGGCACTGCTGTTCGGCGGCGCCGTGCTGCTGTTCGCGGCGACGAGCTGGGGAATGCGCCATCTCTTCCTGCAGGGCTACCGTGCCGGTGGCGCGCGCCCGTCCGCGAAGCGCGCGGCCAAGGGCGGGATCGCCCGGCAGTTCCACCGCGGTCTGTTCGCGACGATCTTCGCCAAGGAATGGCGGCTGCTGCTGCGCGATCCCGCGCTGATCTTCCAGTTGCTGCTGCGGATCATCTATCTCGCGCCGATTTTGCTGGTCGCGTTTCGCGATGGGCGTTCGTTGCCGATGGCACCCACGCTCGCCTTTGCAAGCGTGGTGGTGGCAGGGCAGCTGGTCTCCAGCCTCGCCTGGCTGGCCGCCTCGGCCGAGGATGCGCCCGACCTGTTGAAGGTCGCGCCGGTCAGCAAGGATGATCTCGACGTCGCCAAGCTGCTCGCCGCCATGGCGCTGGCCGCGCCGCTGGGGGTGCTGCTGCCCATCGCGATCGCCTTCCACACGATCCCCGGCGCGCTGGTCACGCTGGCCTTCACCGCCGGCTGTGGCGGTGCGGTCGGCTATCTCGAGATCGCGCATGCTCGGCCGGCGCCCCGTTCGACCTTCCAGCGCCGCCAGAAAGGCGGCGGGATCGTCCGCAACCTGTTCGAATTCCTCATCGCTTCGATCCTGGGTCTGGTCGCCGGCGTGCTCGTCTATCTCCTCTGAGACAGCGCGTGCGCGGCGCTGCCGCAGAAATTGTTGCAATCGATTGTTGCCCTCCCTCCCGTTCGGCCGCATAAGAGAAGGGACAGAGCAGAATCTGCCCGGCGGAGAGGCCCCATGACGACCCCAGCGCGCGGCAAGCCGCATTTGCCCCTGTGGCGCATCCTGGAGATGAACCTGGGATTCCTGGGGCTACAATTCAGCTTCGGCCTGCAGCAGGGCAACATGGCCCCGATCTATTCCTATCTCGGCGCGTCCGAGGCATCGCTGCCGCTGCTCCAGCTGGCCGGGCCAATGACCGGGCTGCTCGTCCAGCCGATCATCGGCGCGATGAGCGACCGGACCGACAGCCGCTGGGGCCGCCGCACGCCCTATTTCCTGATCGGTGCGGTGCTCTGCGCGCTCGGGCTGTTCTTCATGCCGCTCAGCAGTTCGATCCTGATGGCGGTGTCGCTGATGTGGCTGCTGGATGCGGGCAACAACATCACGATGGAGCCGTACCGCGCCTATGTGTCCGACAGGCTCGACGGCAGCCAGCACGGACTGGGCTTCCTCACCCAGAGTGCGTTCACCGGGCTCGCGCAGATGCTCGCCTTCCTCACCCCGTCGCTGCTGGTCTGGGCGGGGATGAACC
The DNA here is from genome assembly GCF_025960285.1 of Sphingomonas sp. R1. Classification (GTDB taxonomy): domain Bacteria; phylum Pseudomonadota; class Alphaproteobacteria; order Sphingomonadales; family Sphingomonadaceae; genus Sphingomonas. The sequence continues at coordinate 144,207 of NZ_CP110112.1, forward strand.
GGGACTGGGTGGATGCGCACCACATTCCCTATACGGCACGCGTTGCCTTCATGGTGGGCGCCGCGCTCTCGCTGGGGACGATCCTCTGGTCGGTACTGCGCGTACCCGAACTGCCGCTGACCGAGGCGGAGCGCGCCCATATCCAAGCGCAGCCCAAATCGGCTCGTGCCACATTGCGGGAGATCTGGAACGCGATCCGCGAGATGCCGCTCGCGATGCGCAAGCTGGCCCTGATGAGCCTGTTCCAATGGTATGCGATGGCGGCCTATTGGAGCTATGTGATCTACACGATCGGCCGGTCGGTATACGGCACGTCCGATCCGGCCTCGGACGGCTTCCGCGCGGCGGTGCTGACCAATGGCGAGATCGCCGCCTTCTACAACGCCGTCGCGTTCGTCGCCGCCTTCGCGATGGTCCCGATCGCGCGGCGGATCGGTGCGGCGAGCCTGCATGCGCTGTGCCTGGTCCTGGCCGGCATCGGCATGCTGTGGCTGCCGCATGTGACGGACAAGGCGATGTTGTTCGTGCCGGCCATCGGCGTGGGCCTGGGCTGGGCGAGCATCATGGGCAATCCCTACGTGATCCTGGCCGGTTCGATCCCGCCCGAGCGCACCGGCGTCTATATGGGCATCTTCAACATGATGATCGTGATCCCGATGCTGCTGATCGCGGTCACCTTGCCCTTCTATTACGGACCCCTGATGGGCAATGACCCGCGCCATGTGCTCACCCTGTGCGGCGTGCTGATGTTCTGCGCCGCCGCTGCCGTGTTCACCGCCCGGGAGCGGGGCGTGGCGGCATGACGCTGCTTGCCCTCCACGGCGCCGAGACCAGTCTGGTCCTCGAACGCCGCGACCCGTTGCCGCCCGCATGGCGCTGGTGGGGCCCGCGGATCGACCCCGGTACGCTGCCGCCGCTCGCCTGGTGCCGGGCGCCCGCGTCCTTCTCGCTCGACGAGGACCTGCCGCTGACGATCGCGCCGGAATATGGCGGCGGCTGGTTCGGCGCCCCCGCCCTGCGCGCCCACCGCGAGGGGCGGCACTTCGCCCAGCGCTTCGAGGTCGAGGCCATCGAGCAGGGCGAGGAGGCGATCCGGATCCTCCTGATCGATGCGGTCGCGGGGATCGCGCTGGAGCAGCGGTTTGCGCTTGTCGGCGGGGCAATCGAGGCCGAGGCGGCGGTGACCAACCGCGGCGACACGCCGCTCGCCATCGACTGGCTCGCGGCCGCGACGCTGCCGCTCCCGGCCGACTGTGCCGAGATCCTGAGCTTCACCGGACGCCACAATGCCGAATTCGTGCCCGAGCGCGAGGCGATGCCCGCGCATGCCTGGCTGCGCGAGAATCGCCGCGGCCTCACCGGTCATGCCGGGCCTCCGGGCCTGTTCGTCACCCGCTCGGCCGCCGACTGGCATGGCGGCTGCGTGCTGGCGGCGCAGTTCGCCTGGTCGGGCAATCACGTGGTGCGCGTCGATCGGGACGACGAAGGCTGCTGGACGCTGCAGATGGGTGCGGCCCTCGCGCCCGGTGAGATCGTGCTTGGGCCTGGTGAACAATATCGCGCGCCGGCGATGCTCGCGACTGCTTCGACCCATGGCATCAACGGTGCGATCCAGGGCTTTCACCGCGCCGTGCGCGCCCGGCTGCCCTGGCACGGCACGATGCGCGCCCGCCCGGTGCATCTCAACAGCTGGGAAGGCTTCTACTTCGATCACGACGAAGCCGCGCTGACCGCACTGGCCGAACGTGCGGCGGCGCTCGGCGTCGAACGGTTCGTGCTCGACGACGGCTGGTTCCACCGCCGCGACGACGACACCCGCGCGCTGGGCGACTGGACGCCCGATGCACGCAAATATCCACAGGGCCTGGGGCCGCTGGCGCAGCATGTGGTGGCGCTGGGCATGGAGTTCGGCCTGTGGGTCGAGCCGGAAATGATCAACCCGGACAGCGACCTGTACCGCGCGCATCCCGACTGGGTGCTGGCGGTGGACGGGCTGCCGCGCCGTACCGCGCGCAACCAGCTGGTGCTCGATCTTGGCCGGCCGGCGGTGCGCGATCATCTCTTCGCGGTGCTGGACCGGCTGCTCCGCACGCTGCCGATCGCCTATCTGAAATGGGACCACAACCGCGACCTCGCTCCGGCCGGTGGCGCGGACGGACGCGCCGGCCATGATGCGCAGGTACGCGGCGCCTATGCACTGTTCGCGCGTCTCCGTGCCGCACACCCTGCCGTGGAAATCGAGGCCTGCGCGGGCGGCGGCGGCCGGATCGATGCGGGAATCGCCCGGCATACCCATCGTTTCTGGACCAGCGACTGCATCGACGCGGTGTCGCGCGTGCGGATGCAGCGCGGCTTCCTCCACTTCCTGCCGCCCGAGGTGATGGGCGCGCATGTCGGCGCAAGCCCCGCGCACTCCACGGGCCGTCGGCAGGACATGGCCTTCCGCGCGGCGGTGGCGCTGCCCGGGCATTTCGGCGTGGAGCTCGACCCGGCCGCCTTGCATGGATGCGAGGCAAAGACGCTCGCGCACTGGATCGCCCGGTACAAGGCGCTGCGCGACCGACTTCATCAGGGTGATGTTTGGCTGGGCGAGGGCGCCGACGGGCTGGTCTGGCAGCTGCATGGATCGCTGGACGATGCCCTGCTGAGCGTGACCCGGGCCGACCCGGTGATGCAGCGCCGGCCCCAGCCGCTCCCGCTGCCGCCGCTCGCCGGGGCGGGCCGGGTGCGCGTACGGCTCATCGACACGGCGCAGACTGCAGGGCATCCCCCGCCGGACGCACCGCTGTTCGCCGCGATGCGCGGCGAGGGCGTGGTCTTCAACCGCGACTGGCTGGCCCAGGCCGGCCTGCCGCTGCCGCCGGCCAAGGCGGAAACCCTGTTCCTGTTCGACATCCGGGCCGCCTGACGGCCGACGCAACCAAGAGGACCTTCGTGACCCTTACCGCTCCCGCTCCGCGCGCGCACGCTACCTGGACCCGCGAGGCCGTGGCCGGCATCGGCACCCAGGCAGGCGCCGCATTGCCGGTCCTCACGCCTGACCGCACACCGCTGATCCCCGGCATGGACGTGTGGGACATGTGGCAGATCGCCGATGCCGCCGGTGCCACCGTCCGCCGCGGCGATCGCAGCTGGTGGTTCTTTCTCGCCGCGCCGCGCGGCGCGGATCCGGAAGCCCGTCACGACCTCGCCCGCATCTGGCTGACCAGTCATGGCGCGGACGGCTGGCGCGCGCATGGCCCCGCCTTCCCCGATGGCTTTTCTCCCGGCTCGCGCGAATGGTCGGGATCGACCGTGCTGGCCGATGACGGCGAGACGCTGGTCCATTATTTCACCGCTGCCGGCCGACGCGGCCAGCCGACCACCTTCGAACAGCGCCTGTTCGTCACCCAGGGCCGGTTCCTGCTCGACGGCGACGTGCCGCGGCTGGAAGGCTGGACCGCCCCTCGCGAGATCGTCGTTGCGGACGGCGCCTGCTATGCCGTCGCCGACGAGGCCGTCGCGCCCCCGCACGGCATCAAGGGCTTTCGCGATCCCGGCTATTTTCGCGATCCCGTGGACGGTAGCGAAGTTATCCTCTTCACCGCCAACGCCGCCTGGACGGAAGACCGGGTGAGCGGCGTGATCGGGGTTGCCCGCCGCGATGGCGCGGGCTGGCGCCTGGATGCGCCGCTGCTCGACGCCATCGGGGTGAACAGCGAGCTGGAGCGGCCGCACATCGTCGTGCAGCATGGCAGCTATTATCTGTTCTGGAGCACCCAGGCGCGTCGCTTCGCCGATGGCATCGCGGCACCCACCGGCCTCTATGCGATGGTGGCGGATACGCTTCACGGCCCTTGGCGGCCGGTCAACGGCACCGGGCTTGTCGCAGCGAACCCGCCGGAGGAGCCCGGCCAGGCCTATTGCTGGTGGGTGACGGGCGAGGGCGCGGTGCTCAGCTTCGTCGACTATGCCGAGCTGGCCGGGGCGGGGATGCCAGAGGACGCGGCGGGGCGACGGCGCCATTTCGGCGGCGTGCCGGCGCCGTTCTTCACGCTGCGCTTCGCAGGCGACCGGGTGACGATCGCCGCCTGACCGCACCCGATCAGGCGGAATCGCGCACCACCAGCTGGGGCGGCATCACCACCGAGGGCGCGTCGTCGCCGGCGATGCGGGCGAACAGCGCGTCGACCATGGCGCGCGCACCCGACGCGATGTCCTGCTTGACGGTGGTGAGCCGCGGCACGGTCTGCAGCGCGAGCGGCAGGTCGTCGAACCCCACCACGGGAACGTCGCCCGGTACCTGCATCCCCTGATCGGCGAGAACGCGCAGCGTCGTCATCGCCAGCACGTCGGACCCTGCGGCGATGCCGTCGATCCGATCGAGATGCCGGGCCATGTGCGCGGCGATCTCCTGCTCCATCATGTCCGAGGCGAGATGCGCGTCAAGCTGGAGCGGCGCAGGCAGGCCCGCCGCTTCCGCCGCGGCGCAGACGCCGGCGAAGCGTGCCCGTATCTCGGGCGCGCGCAACTCTCCCAGAAACGCGATCCGCCGTACGCCGCGCGCGATGAGGTGTTCGCCCGCCAGCCGGCCGCCATCGACATTCTCCGTTCCGACCGCGCAGTGGACCTGCCCAGGCAGCACGCTGCCCCAGGCCACGAGCGGGCGATAGCGGCGGGCGACGCGCTCGATCGCCGCCATCTGATCCGACTGTCCGATCAGCAGCACGCCGTCGAGCATGCCCGAGTCGACGATCCGCTCGAGCCAGTCCGCCGCGTCGGGGATGACGCGCGAGAGCATGAGATCATAGCCATTCTCCGTCAGCGCATCGGCGAGATGGCCGAGCAGCGTCATGAAGAAGGGATCGGACAGATGCTGGCGGCGCTCATGACCGAGCGGCACGACCACGCCGACCACGCCGGTCTTCTGGGTCCGCAGCCGACTCGCCATCTGATTGGGACGGAAACCGTGCTCGGCGGCAAGTTCCTGAATGCGGCGGCGCGTCTCGGGGTTGACCAGCGTTTTGTCCGCCAGCGCGCGCGACACGGTGCCGGCCGAAACGCCGGCGAGCCGTGCCAGGTCGGCCAGCGTGCGAACGGGTCGGGCAGGGGGCTGGGTAGTCACGCCTCTCTAGTGCGACCTGCACGCGCAAAGAACAAGCATCGTCATCTGCAATCGATTGCGAAATCCTGTTGCAAACGATTGTTGTGCGGCGTATGCCAGACGGTGAAGGCGCCCCCGCAGAGAGGGGCCGCCATAGGTCCGGGAGAGAGGTTCATGGCACGTCGCCATTCGCGTTCGCTCGTTTCACTGCATGCGGTCGCGCTCGCGACGCTCGGCGCGGGCAACGCCTTCGCGCAGGACGCCGCCCCGGCGCCCGCCGATACGCAGCCCGCACAGCAGCAAGGCAGCTTCCTCGACGAGATCGTCGTCACCGCCGTTCCGACCAGCCGCAGCAAGATGCAGAGCTCGGTATCGGTCACCGACATCTCGGCCGAATCGGTCCAGAACCTCGCACCGCGCTCGGAAGCCGAAGTCTTCCGGCTGATCCCCGGCATCCGCGCCGAATCGACCGCCGGCCCCGGCGGCAACTCGAACATCACCGTGCGCGGCCTGCCGCTTGCCTCGGGCGGCTCCAAATATGTGCAGCTGCAGGAAGACGGCGTGCCCGTCGTCGAGTTCGGCGACATCGCATTCGGTAACAACGACTATTGGACGCGCTACGATCTGACCGTCGATCGCGTCCAGGCGATCCGCGGCGGCTCCGCCTCCACCTTCGCCAGCCAGGCGCCGGGCGCGGTGATCAACTATGTCTCGAAGACCGGCGAGAAGGCCGGCGGCGAGGTGCGCGCCACCACCGGCATCGGCTATAACGAGAGCCGGCTCGACTTCAACGTCGGCGGCCCGATCAACTCGACGCTGCGCGCCAATATCGGCGGCTTCTATCGGACCGGCGACGGCCCGCGCGACACCCCGTGGCACGCGCTGGAAGGCTATCAGATCAAGGGCAACATCACTCAGACGTTCGACGCCGATCGCGGCTATGTCCGGCTGCTGTTCAAGGTGCTGAACGATCGCGCCCCGACCTACACCGCCTCGCCGATGCAGGTCTCGGTGGAGGGCAACAAGATCACCGGCTACAGCGCCCTGCCGGGCTTCGATGCGCGCTCGGACACCAATTTCTCCAACTACAACCGCTATTTCATCACCGTGAACCCGGACGGTTCGGTCAAGCGTGGCGACAATGCCGACGGCATCCACGTCAAGTCCCGCAGCGTTGGCGCGCAGCTCCACTGGGGCAGCGGCGCGTTCGAGATCGACGACAAGTTCGCCTACAGCTGGAACAGCGGCAAGTTCTCCGCGCCGTTCTTCGGCAGCCTGACCAACGTGGCCGGCCTGACGACCGGCACCGGCGCCTACTCGATCGCGGCGGGCGGCACGACCTATACGGCGGCGCGCGCCGTCTACGCCAACGGCCCCAGGGCCGGGCAGACCGTGGCGGGGGCGACCGTCGTCAACCAGAACCCCAATCTCTATACCGACATGACCGGCATGGACCATTGGGCGAACGACCTCGGCGTGACCGGCAAGTTCGATCTCGGCACCGGCAAGGTGACCGCGCGCGCCGGTTGGTATCATTCGCGCCAGCAGATCGCGATGAACTGGCACTGGAATGCCAGCCTCACCGAGGCGGTACCGAACGGCGCGCTGATCGACCTCTACAGCGCCAACGGCACGCGCCTGACCGATGCGGGTCTCACCGGCTACAACAACATGTGGGGCGGCAACGATCGGCAATATGATCTGCACTACACGACCGACGCGCCCTATCTGTCGCTCAACTATGCCGATGACGCGCTCGATCTCGACGGCAGCGTGCGCTTCGACAACATGAAGGGGGGCGGCACCTTCTATCCGACCGGTGCCCGCACCAGCCGCGACATCAACGGTGACGGCGTGCTGAGCGTCGCCGAGCGGAACGTCTATCTGACCAACTTCGCCGGGGCGCAGCCGATCGACTACAAGATCGATTATACGAGCTGGTCGTTCGGCGGGAATTACCGCTTCACCCCCAGCACCAGCGCCTTTGTCCGCGTCTCGCGCGGCAACCGTGCCAATGCCGATCGCGTCGTCTCCGATTTCGCCGGGGCGTTCACGTCCACCGGACAGCTCACTTCGATCGGCCAGGCGGTCGTGGTCAACCCCGTCACCCAGCAGGAGTTCGGCGTGAAGCAGCGCGGCCGGGTGGCCGGCGGCACGTACGGCCTGTTCGTCACCGGATTCCGCAGTCAGGCGACCGAGTATAATTTCGACCTGACCACCCAGCGCCAGACCTTCCAGAAGTACAAGACCTGGGGCATCGAGCTCGAATCGCAATACACCAATGGCGGCTTCTCGCTGCTCGCCAACCTGGTCTACACGCACTCGCGCATTGCCGAGGATCTGATCAGCGGCAATGCAGGCAAGACGCCGCGCGCCACGCCCGAGCTGATGTACACGATCGCGCCGACCTATGATTTCGGCAGGGCCGCGATCGGCTTCACCCTGATCGGGCAGACCGACAGCTATCCGCAGGACGACAATCTGCTGAAGCAGAAGGGCTCGAACATCGTCAGCGCGTTCGTGCGGGTACGCCCGCTCGACCGGCTGGAGGTATCGCTCAACGCCAACAACCTGTTCAACGCCTGGGACCAGGCCGGTCGGCTCGACCAGGGCAGCGTTGCGGATCTGGCGGCACTCGGCAAGCTCTACGGCGTGCCCTACGCCGCGACCAACCGCGTCGGACAGGGCCGGACCATTTCGGTCTCGGCGGGCTATCGCTTCTAAGGGGCGACCCTCGGAACCCGGCGCGGCGGCATCCCCCCTTCCGCCGCCGCGCCGGACAGGCGTAAGGTATCCGCGATGACCGACGATCGCCGTCTCCGTTCCATCCTGATTGCCGGTGGCGGCTCGGCCGGCTGGATGACGGCGGCGGCGCTCGCCAACGCGCTTGGCCGGGGCGTGGCGGTCACACTGATCGAATCGAGCGCGATCGGTACGGTCGGCGTCGGCGAGGCGACGATCCCGCCGATCCGACTGTTCAACCGTACCCTCGGCATCGACGAGGCCGAGTTCGTCCGGCGCACCAAGGGCTCGTTCAAGCTCGGCATCGAGTTCGTCGACTGGGGACGGATCGGGGCGCGCTATTTCCATCCCTTCGGACCCTTCGGGCGCGACTTCGACCTGGTGCCGCTGCACCAATACTGGCTGGATGCCGCCGCGACGGGCGAGGCGCCCGCGCTCGACGACCTGTCCATGGCCTGGGCCGCCGCCAAACGCGGCCGCTTCTGCCCGCCGCTGGCCGATCCACGAAGCGTCGGCTCCACCTTCGACTATGCCTATCACTTCGATGCCGGGCTCTACGCCGCGCTGCTGCGCGACTATGCCGAGGCGCGCGGCGTCACGCGTATCGATGCGCAGATCGCCGGTGCCGAGAGGCACGCCGAAAGCGGGAACGTCGCCGCCGTGGTGCTGGAGGATGGTCGGCGCGTCGAGGCCGATCTGTTCGTCGACTGTTCGGGCTTTCGCGGGCTGCTGATCGAGGAGACGCTGGGCACCGGCTATACCGACTGGCGCCATTGGCTGCCCTGCGACCGAGCGGTCGCGGTGCCGTGCGCGCGCAGAGACTTTACCCCCTATACCCGCTCCACCGCACGGGCCGCCGGCTGGCAATGGCGCATCCCGCTCCAGCACCGCACCGGCAACGGCCATGTCCATTGCAGCGCCTTCATGGATGAGGACGAGGCGACCGCACTGCTGCTCGCCAACCTGGACGGCGCGCCGCTTGCCGATCCGCGCACGCTGCGCTTCACCACCGGACACCGCCGCCGCTTCTGGAGCCACAATGTCGTGGCGATCGGCTTGTCGAGCGGCTTTCTCGAGCCGCTGGAATCGACCAGCCTGCATCTAATCCAGGCCGGCATCTCCAAGCTGCTCGCGCTGTTCCCCACGCGCGACATGGATCCGCTGCTGGTCCAGGAATTCAATCGCCTGTCGATCGCCGAGTTCGAGAGGATCCGCGACTTCCTGATCCTCCACTACAAGCTCACCACGCGCGACGATTCGCCGCTGTGGCGCTATTGCGCGGCAATGCCGATCCCCGAGACGCTGCAGTGGAAGATCGACCATTTCCGCAGTGCCGGTCGGCTGGTGGCGCGCGAGCACGACCTGTTCGCCGCGCCGTCCTGGCTGGCCGTGCATGTCGGCCAGGGCAATCGGCCGGCGGCGCTCGACCCCTTGCTGGCGATACGGGGAATCGACGGACGGCCGCACCTTGCCAAGCTCGCCGACGCCATGGCGCGCGCGGCCGAAACCATGCCCGCGCATGCGGACTATGTCGCGCAGCGCTGCGCGGCAGGACCGCATTAGCCCATCCGAGTCGCCGGGCAGTCGCGTGCGTTCGTCCCTTTGCGGGACGGCGCGAACCCGCCCTTTTTGACCTTGCCGTCGATAGCTGCTAGCCGCCGCGCCTCGTTCAGCCCGCCATGATGTCGTCCGGAGCCGCCTGTCGGCGCGGATCACGCATGGGGGCGAGACGTGGGGGTTACCCGGCGTATTCTCTACCTGCTTGCATTTCTTCGATGCGCAGGGCGCCCCCGCGCACAGAAGAAAAGCTAGATGATCAAGCGTCTCCCGATGGTTCTATGTCTGTTGCCGGTATTGCTCGGCGGAACGACGAGCATGAAGTTATCCGCGGCAAGCCCCGCCCAACCGGCGGCTTCCCCACCAGGACAGGACCAGTCGGTCGAGGCCCTTCCCGCCGCCCAGCCGGCGGTGGAAACGCCTGCACCCGAACCCAATCCGCGCGACGTCGCCTGCGTCGCAAAGGTCATCATCCACGAAGCCGGCAACCAGCCGCTCAAGGGCCAGTTCGCGGTCGCCCAGGTGATCCGCGCGCGGATGGAAGACGGCCGCTTCGCCAAGAGCGCCTGCGCCGTCGTCAAGCAGCCGGGCCAGTTCTTCGATGTCGACGCCTATCATCCCGAACGCGGCGACGATCGCTGGGACGACGCGGTGGAGATCGCCAAGACCACGTTGAAGGGCGAGGGCGAGGACGTGGTGCCGGGCGCGCTGTTCTTCCACACCGCCGGTTATGACATGCCGAACCGCACCCGCGTTGCGCGGGTCGCCGGGCACGTCTTCTACCGCTGAGCGATCAGGGGGCGTTCGCCGCCCCCGCCTCGCCGGGCGCCTCGCTGCCGAACCGCGCCTGTTGCGCGGCCTTCCAGCGCTGCCGCAACCATGCCGCGGGCATATCCAGCTGTGCACGCGCGGTGATGCCGGCCCAGGCCTGCGCCGGTCGCTGCAGCGCGGCGGCAACCGGCCCGGGAGGCAGGTCGTCCACCCAGCCCGCGATCGCCGGGCCTTCGGCCAGTGCAAGCAGCAGGGCCGCGAGGGCGAGGCTGGTCGTCGTCCAGCGCCAGGGATGGCGGCGGTCGATCGCTGCCGGCAGGACCGCCACCGGCGATCCGATCTCTGCGATTTCACCCCGCTCGGCGCCGGTCGTCATCCGCTGCTCCTCAGAACTGATAGTAGATGAAGGGCGCAACCCCCTCGGGCTGCATGGCGCCGATGAGCAGCAGGCCGATCGCGACCAGCGCGCCTACCAGCGGCGCCGGCCAGTGCCGCACCCGCTGCGCCAGCTGCTGCAGCCCGCGCGGTGGAAGGGCGTGCAGGGCAAGTCCGAACAGGACGAGGAACAGCGACAGCGGCGTCACCAGCGTGTTGCGCCAGTCCCCCCCGGCGAGTCCGCGCAGATAGGCGAGCGCCTCGGCCAGACCAGGCGCGCGGAAGAAGATCCAGCCGACCACCACGATGTGGAAGGTCACCAGCACCCCGATCGCGCGGGGCAGCGCGATCCGGCCGCGCGCCGCGCGTACCAGCACCCGCTCGATCGCCAGCCAGCCGCCGTGCAGCGCACCCCATAACAGGAAGGTCCAGTTGGCGCCGTGCCACAGACCGCCGAGCAGCATGGTCAGGAACAGGTTGAGGTAGGTGCGCAGCCGCCCCTTCCGGCTGCCGCCGAGCGGAATGTAGAGATAGTCGCGCAGCCAGCTCGACAGGCTGATGTGCCAGCGCCGCCAGAAATCCTGGAGCGAGGCGGCACGATAGGGCTGGTCGAAATTGCGCGGAAAGCGATAGCCCAACAGCATCGCCAGGCCGATCGCCATGTCCGAATAGGCCGAGAAGTCGCAATAGATCTGCACCGCATAGCCATAGGCACCCAGCAGAAGATCGAAGCTGGAGCGATGCAGCGGATCGCGAAAGGCGGGATCGACCAGCGCGGTCGCCAGTTCGGACGCGATCACCACCTTCTTGAACATGCCCCACAGGATCAGCAGCAGCGCGGCCGCCACCGCGCCGCGCTCCAGCCTCGGCGACGTGCGGAATTGCGGCAGCAGGTCCGATCCGCGCACGATCGGCCCGGCGACCAGATGCGGGAAGAACGACATCAGCAGGGTAAGGTCCAGCCAGCTCGCCGGCGCGATCCGCCGCTGCTGGACATCGACCAGATAGGACACCGCCTGGAAGGTGAAGAACGACACGCCGACCGGCAGGAACACCTGCAGGAGCGGCACGTCCCGCCCGAAGCCCAGCGCCAGCAGCAGCGCATCGAGCTGTTCGAGGAAGAAGCCGGCATATTTGAAATAGGCGAGCACGGCCAGATTCAGCACCACGCCCAGCGCCACCAGCGCGCGTCCGCGGCCGGGATAGGCCGCGATGCTGCGCGCGAGCAGCCAGTTGCCGCTGGCGGAGAGGAACAGCAGCAGCACAAAGCGCCCGTCCCAGGCGCCGTAGAAGAACCAACTGGCCATCAGCAGCGCGATCTTGCGCCACTCGTTCGAGCCGTTGAGCGCCCAGGCAATCGCATAGACGGCCAGGAAGAAGAGCCCGAAGCTCAGCGTGGGGAATTGCATGGACCTTAGCGGGCGGCTGCAGGGTCGGCGACGGTCTTTGCCATCGCCGCTTCGAGATCGGCCTCCAGCCAGCCGGCGATCCTCGCCGCGCCGGGGCTGGTGAAATGCACCCGGTCGCCGCGCATCAGCGGCGGCACCTGCGTCGCCCAGTCGGTGGCGGCGCAGCGCCCGCCCATCCGCTGCGACCAGTCCCAATAGGCCAGTCCCAGCTGGTGCGCGCGGGTGCGCTGGATCGCCTGGACGCTGGCGAGGGCCGCGGTCGGCCGCCATTCGCCCTCGCCGCACGGGAGGGATACGCCCGCAGCGCCCGTCTGCAGCGAGGGCAGCCTGGTAGCGGAATCGGGCGCGCCGATCAGCAGCATCGGCACGCCGGGCGCCAGCCGCTGGAGCCGCCGCAGGCTGGCCTGGAGCTGCGCGTCATAGCCCGAGGTGGTGAAGCGCGGGTAAAAGGCTTCGTTGGTGCCGAACGCGAGGACGATCAGGTCGGGGCCATATTGGGCCAGCTCGCGGGCCACCACGCTGTCGTCGGTCCGGTCGAAGTGCAGCAGCTGCGCGCCGACCGTGCCGAGATTGGACAGCGTCACGCCGCCCGTTCCCGCCTCGGTGGACCAGGAGGTGAGGGCGACCGGCCCTTGCGTGACGGCCACGCCGGCGCTGCTGACGGGCAGCGGGCTGGTCAGCGTGGTGCAGTCGCTACCGGCTGTGGGAGCAGCAAGCGACCAGCGCTGCTGCACGCCCCCGATCGTCAGCGATACCGAACCCGCATTCGGCCCGGTCAGCGCACAGACGGTGAAGCGGTCGAAGCCGAGCTCGGCACGGTCCGCGCGCAGGCCGATCGTCGCGCCGGGGGTATCGGTCGACAGCGTGTAGCCGGTCAGACCCAGCGGTCCGCCGCCGGGGTGCCAGGCGCTGCCGAAGATGCCCGCGGTGGTCCAGGGCCCGGTCTGGGTGGCGGTGATGTCGCGGGTGAGATAGCCGGCATAGGGACGCCCCGGCGGCAGCACGCCGCGTCCGCCGCGTCCGAAGCGGGCCTGCAGCAGCGTCCGCCAGCTGCCGGTCACCTGATCGGCAGCGGTATGGCTGTCGCCGATCTGGACGATGCGCACGATGCGTCCGCTGCCGCGAGCGAACCGAAGCTTGGCGAATACCGGCGCCAGCCGATCCGCATCGCACAGCGCCTGGGTGCAGGGCAGGGCGGTCGCAGGGGCCGCGACCTGCAGCATCGTCGCAATCAGCGCGGCGATCACGTGCCGGCGACCTTGGCCGCACCGTCCTTGCGCATTTGCCCGGCGAGCGTTTCGATCCGCCCGGCAAGCGGGGCCGTGATCCGCTGATAGCCGACGCCCAGCATGTGCAGCCCGTCATTGGTGCGCACCAGTGTGCGCGCGCCGGTCTTCTCGTTCGGCAGATAGGCGGCATAGCCGCCCTGTGGATCCACCGAACGGCTGCGCGTCTCGAGAAAGGGCACGCCGAGCGCGCGCATATGCTCGGCATAAAAGGCGTTCATGGCCTGGATGGACGCGTCGAGGTCCGGATCGCGCATCGCGGGCAGGCCGAGCCAGTATACGCTCGCCCCGGTCGAACGCGCGACCGCGACGAACCGGTCGATCCGCTCTCCCACCACGCGCTTCCAGCCGTCGCTCAGCAGTGGCTGTGGATGGCCATCGGCATAAAAGGGTACGGCATCGTTCGCACCGAAGCAGATCACCGCGATGTCGACCGGATCGGCGGCGAGCTGCTCGCGGGCCCGGGTCTCCAAGTTGAGCCGGTTATACTGGGTGAAACCGGTGGCTTCCTTGGCGAAGCGCAGCACCGCATAGCCGGACTCGCGCGGCAGCTGGCGATCGAGCGCTTCCCAGACTCCCACGCCGAAACTGTCGCCGAACACGCCCACGCGAACCGTGCCGGTCTGACGGACCCGCGCAATCGCCGCGGCGCTTGCCGCAACGTCGCGCACGGGTGGCGGTGCAACGGTCGCGGCAGGGGTCGCAGGGGCGGACCTCGTCGGCAGCGGCAATGCCGGTGCGGGGCGGTGCAGATCGAACGAGAGGCCTACCCCCAACCCGGCAGCGAAGCCGACGACCAGCACCGCGCTGCGATCCAGCGACAGCCGCACCCACCCGAAGCGCCTGCGCTTGCGCGGACGCGGATCGTGCGAGGTACCGGCGCCTTCGCGCATCTCGCTTCCGGCCTCGTCGTGGAGGGAAAGAAATCTCACCGCACGTCCCGCTCGTCATGGCAACGACGGCCGCCTTCGCCCTGGCGGCGAGGCGACGGCCCTTCGTTTTCGATGTCCCCTGTAGCGGCCAGGCAGCGGCGGATCCCGCCTCCCTGTCCGCTCGACGGATGTGCAACGCTGCGCAGGGAAAGTCGAGAGCGAAGGGCGCAAAAAACCGGGAAATCCCGCGGGCATCTAGCAGCGGACGCATCCTCGGAAAGCGGGCACGGCAGCGACACCTCGAAGCAGCGAAGCCCGCAGGCGTGGCTCGCGCAAGATGCCTGGTGCAGTGTTGACCGCGGAGGCGAACACCGCGATGATGCATCCCAATTAATGACGTGATGGTTCATATATCGGACGATCGCGTCATAGCAGGGAGAGGGAAGCCGATGCGGTCTATCCTGGCGTTCGCTGCCGTGGTGGCGAGCCTGATCCTGGGCGGCGGCCCGGTTCATGCCCAGCCGGCCGGCACCCAGCCGTTCGACCAGGGGTGGCGGTTTGCCCGGGGGGATTTCCCCGGCGCAGAGGCGCAGGCCTTCGACGACTCCCGTTGGGCCTGGGTGGACACCCCGCACGATTGGGCGATCAGCGGCCCCTTCGATCGCGACGCCGCCACGACCGGATCCGGCGCCTGGCTGCCGAGCGGCGTCGCCTGGTATCGCAAGGCCTTCACGCGCACGCCAGCGGATACCGGCCGGCGCGTCTTCATCGAATTTGACGGGGTGATGGAACGCTCCGGCGTCTGGATCAACGGGCACCATGTCGGCCATCGCCCGAGCGGCTATGCCAGCTTCCGCTACGAACTGACCCCGCATCTCCGTCCCGCAGGCCAGCCCAACATCCTCGCGGTGCGCGCGGACACCGCGGCACAGCCCGCGTCGCGCTGGTATGCCGGGGGCGGCATCTACCGCCATGTCCGCCTGATCGTGACCGGGGACGTCTATGCCGAGGCCTGGAGCAGCACCGTCCGCACGACCGGGCTGACCCCCGATGCCGCCGCGCTCGCGGTCGCCAGTCGGATCGTGAACCGGTCTGCCACGGCGGTATCGGCAACGCTGGAGGCGACGCTGCGCGACCCGCAGGGTCGCACGGTCGCGACCTTTCGCAGCGCACCTACGGCGCTGCTGCCCGGTCGATCCACGGATCTGCAGGCGGCCGGCCAGCTGCTCGCCCCCCGCCGCTGGGACCTCAGGGATCCTGCGCTCTACACCGCGCTGCTGCGGGTCCGCGCCGCCGACGGGGCGGTCCTGCACGAGGAGCGCGTGCCCTTCGGCGTGCGCGAGGCACGGTTCGAGCCGGCGAGCGGGTTCTGGCTCAACGGCCGCAATCTCAAGCTCAAGGGTGTCGCCATTCACGCCGATGCGGGACCGTTCGGCATGGCGGTGCCGCTGTCGGTCGCCGAGCGGCGGTTGCGGCAGTTGAAGGCGCTGGGCGTCAACGCGGTGCGCACCGCGCATCACCCCTTCTCGCCCGAGTTCCTCGATCTGTGCGACCGGCTCGGGCTGCTGGTGATGAACGAGGCGTTCGACATGTGGACGGTCGCCAAGAACCCGCAGGATTATCACCTGTTCTTCACCGACTGGTCGTCGATCGACGCGCGCGATTTCGTCCGCCGCGACCGAAATCATCCGAGCGTGGTGATATGGTCGCTCGGCAACGAGATTCACGACACGCCGTATCCGGTGCTCGCCAAGGCGATTGTCGAGCGGCTGCGCACCATCTTCCATGACGAGGACCCGACCCGGCCGGTCACCATGGCGCTGTTCCGGCCGAATACCAGCGGCGACTATCGCAACGGGCTGGCCGACATGCTCGACGTGGTCGGCCAGAATTATCGCGAGACCGAACTCGCCGCCGCGCATGCAGAAAAGCCGACGCGCAAGATCATCGGGACGGAGAACAGCAAGAACCGGGCAAGCTGGATCGTGGTCCGCGACAATCCGGCCTATGCCGGCATGTTCCTGTGGACCGGCGCCGATTATCTGGGGGAGGCCGATCGTGCCGGATGGCCGGCGATCAGCAACCCGGCAGGGCTGCTCGACCGCGACGATGCGGTGAAGCCGATCGGCTGGGAACGCGCGTCCTGGTGGTCCGAACAGCCGGTGGTCAGGCTTGCGCGGCGGGTAACCGAGGTGATCGACACCAGCGAGCTGCCGACGATGGTCGGCGTCGCCATGCCCCAGCCCAAGGGCCCCGGTGCGCTCGCCGACTGGAGCCCGCAAGACCGGACACCGCACGACGAGAAGGTGGAGGTCTATGCCAATGTCGACGAGGTGGAGCTGCTGCTGAACGGGCGGTCGCTGGGCCGCAAGCCCCGCGACCGCGAGGACCGCGCCATCGTCTGGCAGGTCCGCTTCGCACCCGGCGAGCTCCGTGCAATCGGCTATCGCCACGGCGCGCGCGTAGCGGAAGACGTGCTGCGCACGGCTGGCGCGGAAGCGGCGCTGCGGTTGGTCCCCGAGATCGACCGCGTCGGCGCGGGCTTTGACGACGTCGCGGCGATACGGGTCCAGGTGGTGGATGCCGGCGGGGTGCTAGTTCCCGATGCCGCCATGCCGGTAACGGTCCACGTCGCGGGGGCAGGGCGGCTGGTGGCCTATGACAATGCCTCGGTCACCGACCATACGCCGTTCGCATCAGCCACCCGCAGCGTGCTGGGGGGCCGGGCGACGGCCTTCGTGCGCGGAACCGGCGGCTCGGGCACAATCCGGATCACGGCGTCCGCCGAGGGGCTGAAGCCGGCGAGCATCGAGCTGACGGCGATGCCGTGAAGGCCTAGGCACTGTCCCTAGTTGCTTGGATTTTGGCAGCTTCCGCGTCGCCTTATGGGTACCCTGCGCCTCGAGCGCGTCGCTGCTCGGCAGTGCTGGCATCTTTGGTCACCGAACCGCATGCGCCACGCGGAGCATAGCCGACCGCGCGGAAGTACGCGCTGGTTCGCGCCGACCAGGGCAATTTCAGGAACGTCCTCCGGGTCACTCCCCGATCTCGATAATACATGTTATGTAAAGCAGCTGACGGAACGATCGGGAAGGGCGAGCACGGCCGCGCCCTTCCCGTGTTCTTGGCTTACCAGTTCACCCCAAGACGGGCGTAGAGATAGCGACCGTTGAAGCCGAACGGCGAGTAGGACGGGAAGCCCAGCACGCCGGTCGAGTTGTTGGCGACGATCGTTCGATCCGGATAGACGTCGAACAGGTTGCTGGCGCCGATCGCGATCTGGGCGCCCTTGCGGGGCTGGTAGCGCAGCTCGAGGTCGCTGATCAGATGCTGCCCGGTATGGATGTCGGCGGCGGGCGTCGTGCCGGGCTGGTTGACGTCGCCATAATAGGTACCGCGCACGGTGATGCCCACGGGGCCCCTGGTCCAATCGATCGTGCCGGTCACCTTCTCGCCGGGCGTACCCTGCTCGATCGTCAGCACGCGGCTTCGTGCGAACAGCACCGGTGCGGGATTCACGGTCGCGGTGCTGGTCGGCACGCGGGTGACGACGATCTCGTTGACGTTGCCGGCCAAGGTGAAGTCGAACGCGCCCGCCGCGTTCGCTGCATCGCCGATCCGGTAATGCGCCACCGCATCGATGCCGCGGGTCCGCGAGCGCAGGCCGTTGATGAAGAAGCGCGCCGACGGCACGTTGAACGGCGCGAGAATCGCCGCGACCTGCGGGCTGAAGCTCGACTGGATGTTCTCCGAAAGCGCCAGCTGATCGCGCAGACGGATCTCGTACGCGTCGACGCTGAGGTCGAAGCCGCCGGCGCGGATCACCGTGCCGAGCGAGAGATTGGTGGACTTTTCCGGCTGCAGCGGCTTGCCGCCCAGTGCGGCCGCCACGGGCGTGGTCGACGGGAAGGTACCGGTGAGGACCGGCGTTCCGTTTTGCACGACCTGGGCGATTGAGGTGAAATATTGCTGCTGCAGGCTCGGCGCGCGGAAGCCGGTCGACACGGTGCCGCGCAGCGCGAACCACTTGGCGACATCATAGCGTGCCGAGAGCTTGCCGTTGGCGGTGTCGCCAAAGTCCGAATAATGTTCGCCGCGGACCGCGACGTCGACCAGGAACGCCTGGGTCACCTGCGCTTCGAGATCGACATAGCCCGAGATGCTGCGCCGCGAGCGCTGGATCGCGTTGACCGGCGCGAACCCGCCAAAGCCCTGCGCACCCGACCCCTCATACGAGGCCTGCTCGCCCGGTGTGATCTTGTAGCCCTCGCGCCGCCCCTCGGCACCGAAGGCGAGGTTGAGCGACTGCAGGACATCGAACTTGCGGCGCACGTCCAGTCCGGCGACCCACTGGTCGAAGATCACCGCGCCGTCATAGAAGTTCTTCGGGGTCGCGGCGCCATAGGTATAGTTGGCCGAGTTGCGCGTGCGATAGGCGATCTTGTTGCGGCCATAGCCGAGATGGAGGTCAACGCCCCACGCACCGACATCGCCCTTCACGCCCACCGCACCGACCGCGTTGGTCGACTTGGTGTTGATGATCGGCAGAAAGCCATCGGGATAGCCCGCCGTGACCACCGCCGGGGCCGCTACCCCGTTCACCGCCGCCAGACGCGGGAAGGCGGCGCTGCGCGTGTCGCGATCCTGATAGCTGGCCCAGCCATAGAGGCTGAAACCGCCGCCGATCCCTTTCCCGGCGTTGATCGTGCCGGTATATTGCTCCACCTGCGGATCACCGAAACGGCCCGTGAGGCGGTTTGCCGGCGTGGTGCGCGGATCCAGGTCGGCGCGGTTGGTCGGCTTGCGATTGACATATTCGCCGGTGATCGTGACGAAGCCGTCCGATCCCAGGCCGAAGCCCTGCCATGCCGACGCGGTGAAGACCGGCTCGCCCGTGGTGCTGCGGCTGCCGCGTGCCGTATCGATGTCGGTGTGATAGATGCCGTAGGTCGCGGTTGCCGCGCCGCCCGAGCGGGCTTCACGCAGGCGCAGGTTGATCACGCCGGCGATCGCGTCCGAGCCATATTGCGCCGAGGCGCCGTCGCGCAGCACCTCGATCCGCTCCAGCGCCGCGGTGGGAATGGTGTTGAGGTCGACCGCCGCCGAACCGCGCCCGACCGAGCCGTTGACGTTGAGCAGCGCCGAGCTGTTCACGCGCACGCCGTTGACCAGCACCAGCACCTGATCGGGAGACAGGCCCCGCAGCGTAGCCGGACGGATGGCATCGGTGCCATCGGTTGCGGACGGCCGCGGGAAATCGATCGACGGCGCGACGGCTGCCACGGCGGCGGCAAGTTCGGTGGTGCCTTGGCGAGTCAAGGCCTGGCTGCTCAGCACGTCGACCGGGGAAGCGCTATCGAGCCGCGACCGACCCAGGGTACGGGTACCCGTGACGACGATCTCCGTCGCCCCGTCGGTCGCGTCCGCCGCGACGGGCGCCGCGGGCTGCGCCGCCTGCTGCGCCTGGGCATGGCCCGAGAGCAGGGCAGTCGTGGAAGCCGCGATCAGCAGCGCCGTACGAAATCTACGCATGGAGAACCCCTTACAATCTTGTCCTTGTCGACCCTGCAATTCCCATCTTCTGACTCGGATTGCAGGAAAGAAAAGGTTCGCGGGGCGAAAGCGACGATGCGCCGTCGCCTCATGCAGGATCGAAGGCCTCGTCCAGCTGTGCGTTCGCGCGACGCTGGAACGCTTCCGCACGCCGCCGGAACGCGGCGGCGACGACCGAATTCCCGCAGGAAGCGGCACGGGCACGCTCTTCCTGGGCGCGGCGTTCGAAGAAGTAGCGGGAACTGGGCATGGCGGTTCTCCCCTGCCGCGGACGCGGGTGGCGGGGAATGAACCGGCGCGGCGATGGTTTCGTTCCGGCAGCGCTGGCCCATTGCCCGCGCGCCGTCAGGCCAGCGTGAGGTAGAGCTCCGCCTCGATCTGCCAGCGACCCTCGATCTCGCGCCACTTGGCGGTATAGGTGCCGCTTGCCTGCACCGTTTCGTCGCCGACGGATACGCCCTGCCAATGGCCATGCTCGAACGCGATCGGCGCGACCGGGGATGGCAGCACGGTATCGGGCGTGCGGGTGTAGACGGTGCGATCGCGCGACATGAACTCGCGCTTCCAGGCGAGCAGCTGCGCCTTCCGTCCGTGGATCACCGCACTGTCCGTGCCCGCCACGAGCACCACGTCGGGCGCCAGCAGCGGGCCGATCGCGACGAGATCGGCCGCGGCCAGCGCCCGATTGAAGGCGGCCCGGGCCATGCGGATGGCGAGTTCTGGAGCGGCGTGCATGCCCCTTCCCTAACCTGTCCTGACCGCGCAGCAAGCCTGCACCATGGCGCCGGCCGACCGTCGGGACATGGGTGATTGCCAGCCGTCCGGCGGCGTGTAGAGTGCCGCCAGCATGTTCGGCTAACCGCCTGATCTGGAGACCATCCTTGCAGCTGAAGCACGTCCTTCTTGCCTCCACCTTGTCGATTGCCGCGATCGCGGCGCCGGCGCTGAGCCACAAGTCCCAGCAGACCGCACCCGCCGCGCCCGGCACGGAAGCCACCCGCTATGGCAGCTGGGGCTTCGACATTGCCGGCATGGACCGCAGCGTGAAGCCGGGCGACGACTGGTACCGCTTCGTCAACGGCAGCTGGACCGATCGCACCAAGATCCCCGCAGACCGCTCGTCCTATGGCGCCTTTGCGGTGCTGCGCGACCTGTCCGAGCTGCGCCTGCGCAGTCTGATCGAGGGGTACAGCCCCACCGACGCCGCCAATCCCGATCGGCGCAAGGCCGCGCTGCTCTATCGCGGTTTCCTGGACCAGGCGGCGATCGAGAAGCTGGATGCGGCGCCGCTGATCCAGCGGCTCCAGCCGCTCAAGGCGGCCAAGTCCAAGGCGGATCTCGCCCGCCTGATGGGCGCCTCGGTCGGCGGGTTCGGCGCCAGCTTCTTCGGCGTGGGCGTTAGCGACGATGCCAAGCAGCCCGACACCTATGCGCTGTATCTGCGCCAGTCTGGCCTGGGCCTCGGCGATCGCGAGCTGTATCTCGATGCCAAGTTCGCGCCCCAGCTGGCGCGCTACCGCCAATATGTCGCGCAGCTGCTCGGCATGGCGGGCTGGCCGGACGCGGCGGCCGCCGCGGACCAGGTGGTGGCGATGGAAACCCGCATCGCCCAGGCCCATTGGACCCGTGCGCAGAGCCGCGACCGCGACAAGACCTACAATCCGGTTTCGATCGCCGAGCTGAAGGCGCAGGCCCCCGGCTTTGCCTGGGATCCGTACTGGCAGGCCGCCGGCCTGACCAAGGCAAGCCGCGTGATCGTGGCGCAGAGCAGCGCCGTGCCGAAGATCGCCCAGATCTTCGCCGATACCGATCTGCAGACGCTGAAGGCATGGGAAGCCTTCCGCATCGCCGACGATATCGCCCCGCTCCTCTCCAAGCGCTTCTCGGATGCGCAGTTCGATTTCCGCTCGCGGTTCCTCAACGGCCAGCCGCAGGAGCGCGAGCGCTGGAAGCGGGCCGTCTCGTTCACCGAGCGGGCGATCGGCGAGGGTGTCGGACGCGATTATGTCGCGCTCTACTTCCCGCCCGAAAGCAAGGCCAAGATGGATGTGCTGGTCGCCAACCTGCGCGTCGCGCTGGCCGGCCGCATCCGGAACCTCGCCTGGATGAGCCCGGCGACCAAGGAGCAGGCGCTCGCCAAGCTGCAGGGCTTCACCGTCAAGGTCGGCTATCCGAGCAAGTGGCGCGATTATTCGAAGCTCGAGGTGCGCGCCGGCGACCTGGTCGGCAATGCCGAGCGCGCCGGTCGGTTCGAATGGGACTATCGTCGCAACCGGCTGGGCGGCCCGGTCGACAAGGCCGAGTGGGGCATGACGCCGCAGACGGTCAACGCCTATTACAACTCGGTCAAGAACGAGATCGTGTTCCCCGCGGCGATCCTGCAGCCGCCCTTCTTCGACCCCAAGGCGGACGATGCGGTCAATTATGGCGGCATCGGCGGCGTGATCGGGCACGAGATCAGCCACGGCTTCGACGACCAGGGCCGCAAGTCCGACGGCAACGGCGTGTTGCGCGACTGGTGGACCGCGGAGGACGCGACCAAGTTCGAGGCGCAGGCGGTGCGGCTGGGTGCACAGTACGAGGCCTATACGTTCGAGGGCCTGCCCGGCGTGCATATCAACGGCCGTGCCTCGATGGGCGAGAATATCGGCGACCTTGGCGGGGTGATGATCGCGCTCGACGCCTATCATGCCTCGCTCGGCGGCAAGCCGGCGCCGATGCTCGACGGCTTCACCGGTGACCAGCGCTTCTTCCTCGGCTGGGGCCAGGTGTGGCGGACGCTGTTCCGCACCGAGGCGCTGCGCCAGCAGCTGGTCAGCGATCCGCACTCGCCGGGTCAGATCCGGGCGGTGAACCCGCTGCGCAATGTCGATGCCTGGTATGCCGCGTGGAACATCGATCCGAGCCAGAAACAGTATCTGGCGCCCGAGGATCGGGTGCGGATCTGGTAAGCAAAAAAAGCGGCCGGGAGGAGGGAAGCTCCCGGCCGCGAGGCTGCGGGGGTGACTAGAAGTCGATCCGCACCGAGGTGCTGATCGTACGGCCATTGATCGAGCGGGCGCGGACGATGCCGTTTGCCGGGATCGCGCCTTCCTCCGCCTCGGTGAAGCCGCGGACATTGAACAGGTTGTTGGCGTTGAGCGACACCAGCAGCTTGGGCAGCGGCCGATACTGGGCGAAGGCGTTCACCTGGGTGAAACCGGGCAGCTTCAACTGGTTGTTGTCCTGGGCATAGCTGCTCGTCGTGCCGACGATGCTGGCGCCGATCGCCGCTCGGCCGATGTCATATTGCGGCGTCGCCTGGAAGATCAGCTGCGCCTGGCGGCGCGGGGTGTTGCCGACCACCCCCGGATTGAGCGCATCGGCGACGATGCGCGAATGGGTCCAGGTAGCGCCGGTCATCAGGCTGAACGGGCCGTTGCGATAGCCGCCGTCGAATTCCAGGCCATAGGCGCGATAGGTGCGATCGATGAAGACCTGGCGCGTCGCCTCGTAATTCTGTTCCTCCGTCCGCGCCCAGAAGCCGGTGAGGTTCAGCGTGAGGCCGCCGCGCCGGTATTTCGCGCCCAGCTCGGCCTGGTTGACGAAGTCGACCGCCGCCGATCGGCTGACGAGGTTGCCGGTGGTGGTGCTGACCGCCGGGCCGAACAGCAGCCGATCCGCATTGGCGCGCGCGCCGCGGCTGTACCGGGCGAAGACCGACATATAATCGACGAAGCGATAGTTGATGCCGGTCGAATAGCTCCAATAGTGATAGCTGTAGTTGACCGGCGCGGGGCTGGTCAGCGGGATGACCGCCACGCGCGTCTCGGCATCCGAGATAACGCCGTCGCCATTGATGTCGCGGCTGGTCGTGCCGACCCGGCCGCCGCCGAGATCGGCACCTGCGATCGAACCGTCCGCGTCGCCGAAATCATAGCGAAGGCTGGCGCCGATCGAGAGCTGGCCCTGCTGGTAGTTGAGCGAGGCAAAGGGCGCGTTGACATTATAATCCACGCGGTAGCTGCGCCGGCAGCACCCGCCGAAATAGGCAGCGCTGTAGCCGTAGAAACCGTCCTGCGTCACCGCCGTGCCGTTGGCGCGCCGCACATTGACCAGCGCCGCCTCGCCCTCGCCGCGCACGTCGGTCAGGATCGACGTCCACAGCCAGTCGGTATCCACTGTCTGGCGCGACTTGTAGAACCCGACGGTGGTGGTGAGCTTGCCGCTGCCCAGCGGATAGACACGGCTGGCCCGCAGATCGTTGGTCATGTTGTTGAGGCTGTTGAGCTTGGTGTCGAACACGACGATCTGGGCCAGCAGCCCGTTGCCGTTCAGCGCGGCGAGATTGGTGATCGCCTTGCCCGTGTTCGGCCCGCTCGCATAGGCCAGCGTCGCGCCCGCCCCGCCCATCGACGTGGCGATGGTGCCCGCGGCATCGACATTGGCAGGGAAGTTCGAGATGAACCGGCCCGAGATCTCCGAGAAGCGGAAGCGGTCGGTCACCGTCCAGCCGGCCAGCAGCGTTTCCGCCTCGAAGCCGATCGCCTTGACCAGCGGATGCTGGCCGTCGCGCACATCGTCGGTCACCAGATTGTTGTTGCCGTCCAACGTCACGTTGCGCGTGAAGTTGGGTGTCAGCAACTGGTCGCGATTCGACCGGAAACTGGCGAGATCCTGGTAGGTCGGGTTGGCATTGGTGCCCGTCACCCGCACCGGCATCGGCAGATAACCGACCGCCCGA
Source organism: Sphingomonas sp. R1 (assembly GCF_025960285.1). Taxonomy (GTDB): domain Bacteria; phylum Pseudomonadota; class Alphaproteobacteria; order Sphingomonadales; family Sphingomonadaceae; genus Sphingomonas. Next base: position 168,578 of record NZ_CP110112.1, read on the forward strand.
TCATCGAGGAACTTGCCGTACAGCCGGATATGGCCGCCCGTGAAGTCCTTGGTGACGTTGAACTTGAACTGGCCGCCCTTGTTGCCGTCATAGCCGATGCGGCGCGGGCCGGTGCCCTGGCGATAGAAGCCGCCCATATGGAAGCGCACGCTGTCGGTCAGCTTCGCCCCATAGTCGAAGTCGAGCCGATAGTCCTTATAGTCCAGGCCCGTGCTTGCCTGCACCGCGCCGCCCTCGGTCTCGCCGGTCTTGGAGATCATGTTGATCACGCCGCCGGGCGAATTGGAGGCGAAGGTGGAGGCGGAACCGCCGCGGATCGATTCGACCTGGGCCAGGTTGAGATCGGCGCGCAGGAAGATGTCGGCATTGCCGAAGGTGATGTCGCCGAACTCGAGTACCGGCAGCCCGTCTTCCTGCAGCTGCAGGAACTTCGCGCCACCCGAGGCGATCGGCAGGCCGCGGATCGAGATGTTGGCGTTGCCCTCGCCGCCCGAACTTTCGGAGCGGATGCCCGGCAGCGTGCGGAAGATCTCCGCCACCGAACGCGGCGCCGCCTTCTGGATGTCGTCCGCCTTGAGCGAGCTGGTGGAAATCGCGCTGTCGAGGCGATCGCGACCGCGCGCCACGGCGGTAACCACAATCTCGGTGTAGTTCTCGGCCTCTGCGGACGTGCGCTGCGCTTCCTGTGCCAAGGCCGGCGAGGCGGTCGACAGCAATACGACGCCGATAAGCCCGAATCGCCGATGGCGATCCATCATGCCGGTTTTACCCATTTGCCTTCCTCCCAGCGTTGCGTCCTGAAAGGGCGCTTCGTCATTTACTATATTCCGCCTTTTTCCATTTGGTCGGAAGGTAGGTATTTTTGCGGAGAAAGATACGGCATCGACATTACGGTCCACAATCAAACCACGAAGGAAGTGTTTCCCTTGGTTCAACTTGCCAAGCCGTTGATACTAGGCCCGGCAACGTAGGGCCATATTTGGACTTCCATTGGCAACGGGTCGGACTGACCTGTACCAAGGGGAAGGCGGCTGCCCGTCCGGCACATACGAAAAAGGGCGCCCGCGAATGCGAGCGCCCTTCCCGGTACCGGCTGCCTGCGTGGGAACAGCCGGACCTGCGGGAACCGTCGACGACGATTACATGCCGTTGTGCAGATTGGTGTCCGCGTCGTGGGTACGCATGTCCTTCGCCTTCGCATCGCCCTCGGCGCGGACGGCGTCGGCCTGGTTCTGCAGATTGTCCTGCGTAGCGTCGGTGGTGGCGTTGCTGGCCATCGCCTCGATATTGTCGGCGCGGGCCTCGGCATTCGCCTCGATATTGTCGGCCGCCTGCTCGCGCGGCGTGTTGTTGCAGGCCGAAAGCGCGAACAGGCCAGCGGCGGCGCCGAGCACAAGCATCTTCTTCATCGTCATTGCCCTTTACGTTGGTACAGTAGGAAAACGTTGCGAGCGAAAATCAACGACGTGGCGCTTTGTTCCGACGCTGTAACGCGAACGAGATGAAATGAGCGTGCGAGCGTATCCGCCAAGAAACGATCCGTTCCGACAATCCCGACCCCAACCGCCAGGCTAGAAACGGCCATCCCTCTCGATGGAGTACCGCCATGCCCACCGCCTCGCCCACCATTGTCCTCGTGCATGGCGCCTGGGCCGACGGATCCAGTTGGCGTAGGGTGATCCCGATCCTGCTCGACGCCGGGCATGCGGTCGTCGCGGTGCAGAATCCCACCCAGTCGCTTGCCGGCGACGTGGCGGCGACACGGCAGGTGCTGGATGCGATCGACGGCCCGGTGGTCCTGGTCGGCCATAGCTGGGGCGGTGCGGTCATCACCGAAGCCGGCAACGACACCAAGGTGAAGGCGCTGGTCTATGTCGCCGCCTTCGCGCCGGCAGCGGGCGAGGCACTGGGGCCGCTGGTCGGCAAATATGCCAATCCGCCCGCCATCGAGAAGATCCGCGATGACGGCAAGGGCAACCTCACGCTTGCGGCGGAAGGATGGGTGGAGGATGTGGCCAACGACCTGCCCGAGGCCGAGGCCCGCGTCCTCGCCGTGCTCCAGCCGCCGCTGCCTGCGAGCACCTTCGGCGATGTCATTGGCGAGGCGGCATGGGCGGATCGTCCGTGCTGGTACATCGTCTCGACGCAGGACCGCTTGGTGAGCGTCCCGCTGGAACGGGAGTTCGCGGCGCGGATGAACGCGACGACCACCGAACTCGCCGCAGGACACCTCTCGCTGCTGTCGCAGCCGGACGCGGTGGCGAAGGTGATCCTGGAGGCCGTGGCGGCGATCGCCTAACGCTGCGCGAGGGCGTGTTCGAGCGCGTCGGCGCCGTCGATGCGCTCGTCCCCGAGGAAGATCACCGGAGTCGTCGCGACGCCGAACTCGTCCTTCACCGCCTCCACCTCGTCGCGGGTTCGCAATACCCGATCATCGATCGCATACCCCCGCTCCTCCAGCAGGTCCCGGGCACGAATGCCGAAGGGGCAGACATGATCGGGCAGCACCATCCGGTACAAGGTCGCGCGCTTCTCGTCTGCCATCCGCTATCTCCTTGCCGAACAAATGCTTGGCGTGGGTTGCGGTTGCACGGCCTCAGCTGCGCAGGAAGAGGTTGCGGAACCATAGCGGGCCGCTGCGCTGCGCTGCCGCGCGCCAATCGTCCGGCACCTCCTCGGGGTCATAGCGTCGCGGATCGAACAGCTTGAGCCGCACGCCGCGATAGGCCGCCGCTTCATAGGTCACCAGCGTCAGCGCATGCTCAAGCGCGGTCGCCGCGACCAGCGCATGCCGGTCGCTCGCCAGCATCACCTGCCCTCGCCGCCGCGCGACGGCCAGGTCGACCGGCAGCAAATGGCTGCCGAAGGCGGGGACCAGCTGTGCGTCGATCCATCGGCGGATGGCCTCCCCCGCCTCTCCGCCCGGCGCGCGCGCGGCGTAGGCCTCGATCTCCGCCAGCGTCAGCATCGAGACGAACAGCTGCTCGCGCGGGACGCCCCCGGCCCAGGCGGCAAGCTTGGGATCGGCGGCACCGCTGCGCGCCTTGCGCAGATCCAGCAGCACGGCGGTGTCGAGCAGGTACATCTCACCAGCGCCCGGGCTGCGGATCCAGATCGAAAGGCTCGGCCATGGCCAGCGCATCGACGATGCTCTCGCGCTCGCCCCGCAGCGTCCGGAAGCTGGCGATGCTCATCAGCACATGGGTCGGCGTGCCGCGATCGGTGATGAACACCGGTTCGGTGCGGGCGAATCGCTTCGCCGCGCTGACGTCCTGGTTGAATTCGCGGCTGGTGAGAACCTTCATCGCCGTGGCTCCGGTGCCAAATTGATAGCGCTATAATGTAGGTACGTACCTACGTTGTGGAGCCACGGCAACACCCGCGGGCGATCGCGAAGGAAAGTGCGGTCGTGGCGACGATCGACCCTTGCCGGGAAGGCGCGAGCACGCTTCCTAAGGGTCCGCGCCGGTGCAGAAGATGCCGCGCGCTCGAGGGGATCCGAATGAACGACCTGCTGACCGCCGCCTGGCACGCCCTGACCGACGTCCTCAATCCGCACGGGCCCGCCGTGCATGCCGCCAAGACCTATGCGCCCGGCGATTACAGTATCCATTTCTTCCTGCAGTTGGCGATCATCCTGCTCGCCTGCCGGGTGGTCGGCTGGGCAGGGCAGAAATTCCTGAAGCAGCCGCAGGTGGTGGGCGAAATGATCGCCGGTGTTGTCCTGGGCCCCTCGCTGCTCGGGCTCTTCTTTCCGGATCTGCAGCTGGCGATTTTCCCCAGGGAAACACGGAACGTGCTCTATGCCGGTGCGCAGCTGGGCGTGGGGCTGTACATGTTCATGGTCGGGCTGACGCTGCGGCTCGATCATTTCCAGTCCAAGGCCAAGAGCGCGGCGGGCGTCTCGGCCGCCGGCATCGCCGCACCGTTCCTGCTCGCGGCGCTGATCACGCCCTATCTGCTCACGGTCCCCGGCCTGTTCACCGCCGGTATCAGCCAGGCCAATGCCACGCTGTTCATGGGCGCGTGCATTGCGCTGACCGCCTTCCCGATGCTGGCGCGGATCATCAACGAGCGCGGGCTGGCCAATTCCGCACTCGGCACGCTGTCGCTCACCGCCGGCGCGTTCGACGACGCGGCCTCCTGGTGCGTGCTGGCGGTCGTGCTGGCGACCTTCGGTGCGGGTGCAGGGGTTGCCGTGCTCGCGATCGGCGGCGCCGTGCTCTATACCGGCTTCATGCTGCTGTTCGGCCGGCGCCTGCTGGCGCCGCTCGGCCGCATCGTCGAGGCGCGCGGCGAGATGACCACGTCGATCCTGGCGATAACGCTGATGCTGTTCTGCCTGTCGGCCTTCATCATGGACGCGATCGGCATCCACGCCATCTTCGGCGGCTTCCTCATGGGCGTGTGCATGCCGCGCGGCGCGTTCGTGGCCGAGCTGAAGCGCAAGGTCGAACCGCTGGCGGTGGTGCTGCTGCTGCCGATGTTCTTCACCTATTCGGGGCTCAACACCCGGATGGACATGGTCAACTCGCCCTTCCTGCTGGTGGTGGCGCTAGGCATCCTGGCCGTGTCGGTCCTCGCCAAGTTCGGCGCCTGCTGGGCGGCGGCACGGATCGCCGGCGAGGACAACCGCACCGCGCTCGGCATCGGCGCGCTGATGAACTCGCGCGGGCTGATGGAGCTGATCATCATCAACATCGGCCTGCAGAAGGGCATCATCGGGCCGACGCTCTTCTCGATGCTGGTGCTGATGGCGATCGTCACGACGGTGATGGCGACCCCGCTGTTCGAGGCCGTGTACGGCCGCAAGGCGCGGGCAAGCGGCGAGCTCGACGCGATCGACGGGCAGCTCGCGACCGTCTGACCTCAGCCGATCAGCTGGCGGATCAGCTCGCGGTGGCCGGGCAGGTCCGCCACCGCCTGATCGCCGAAGCTGCGGATGCGCGCGAACTGGCGTTCGGCTGCCTCGGCGTGGGGGAAGCCCGCGCGGGCGGCGGACAGGTCGGTGGCAAAGTCCATGCCGTAGAGGATGTACTGATAGTTGAAGAAGGCGAAGCTCTCGACATCCAGCAGGAAGTCGAACCGGCTCGGCGGCCGGTATCGCCATTGATCGAGTAGCGCCTTGAGCGTGTCCGGGATCGAGGCCGGATCACGATTGTCCCGCCAGAACGGTTCCTCGCGGCGGCTCAGGCAATAATGCAGCTTGAGGAAGTCGACGATCCGCTCGTAACGCGCGGTCATCAGCGCGTTGAAGCGCGCCGCCGCGGCGTCGACCGGGCCCGCGTGCGGAAACAGCTCGGCGATCATTGCCGCCGCCGCCTCGATCAGCACCACCCCGGTCGCCTCCAGCGGCTCCAGGAAACCGCCCGCCAGCCCCACCGCGACGCAATTCCGGACCCAGGGCGTGCGGCGATAGCCCGGCTCGAAGCGGATCAGCCGCGCGTCGTGCGGGGCACCGCCCAGATGCGTATCGAGGATTTCGGCGGCACGCGCGTCGGAGCAGTGCGCCGAGGAATAGACGCAGCCGATCCCCCGGGCGTGCTGCAGGCCGATGTCCCAGGTCCAGCCCGCTTCGTGTGCGGCCGCAACGGTGGTGGTCGCGATCGGTGCTTCGGGATCGGCATAGGGCAGCTTGCAGGCGAGCGCGCGATCGGTGAACAGCTGGTGGCGCACCGACGTCAGGGGTGCGCCGAGTGTCCTGCCGATCAGCGCCGCCTCGAACCCCGAACAGTCGATATACAGGTCGGCGGTAAGGCTGCCATGCTCGCGCGTCTCGATCCGGTCGATCGCGCCTTCGGCAGTGGTATGGGCAGAAAAGACCTCCCCTTCCAGATGTCTGACACCAAGTTCGATCGCGCGGTCGCGAAGCAGCGTCGCCAGCCGGACGGCGTCGAAATGATAGGCGTAGGTGAGCGGCCCGCCAAAACCCGCTTCCTCGGCCCGCTTGGGCGCCCGGCCGTGCGCGGCGACCCGGTTCTGGATCGTCATCGCTTCGGCAAAGGGCAGGCGCGTCGCGGCGGACTGGAGCAGCCAGTAGGGAACCAGTCCCGCCCCCTCGGTATGAAACGGCGCTTCGAAGGGATGGAGGAACTGGTGGCGGGTGCCATCGGCGCCCGGTACGTGCAGCCAGTCGTCGAAGCGAATGCCCTGCTTGAAGGTGGCGGCCGCATGCCGGACGAAGGCGCGCTCGTCGATGCCGAGGAAGTGCAGCGTCTCGCGGATCGTCGGAAAACCGCCCTCGCCCACCCCGACGATTCCCAGCGCGGGCGATTCCAGCACGGTGATCGCGAAACGGCGCTGCTGCGCGAGATCGAGATACCGTGCGAGATAGGCGGCGGTGAGCCAGCCCGCCGTGCCGCCGCCCAGGATCAGGATCCGCCGCATGGGGTTCATCGGCCCTTGCTAGGGCGCAGCCGCGCGCGGGGCAATGGCCTCGCCCATGGGGAAAGCATTTGCGTTGGGCGTTACGCTACGCTTAGTCCGACAAGTGGACGAGGGGAGAGGATGCATGGCGATCAGGACCTTGGCAGGCATGGCGGCGATGCTGCTGGCATCGGGGATCGCGCACGCGGCACCGCGCGATCCGCTCGCCCCCACCGGTCGCTGGTCCGCCAACACCGCCGGTCGCGCCGCCACGCCGCCGATGGGGTGGAACAGCTGGAACGCCTTCGCGACCGATGTCGATGAAGAGAAGGTCCTCGCCTCGGCGCGGAAGATCGTCGATTCCGGTCTGGCGGCGAAGGGCTATCGCTACGTCAATCTCGACGAGGGCTGGTGGGATCACCGCCGTGCGGACGGACGGATGCTGGTGCGCGCGGACAAGTTTCCCTCGGCGCGCACCGCCGATGGCGCGACGTCGTTCAAGCCCTTTACCGACCGGCTCCACGCTATGGGGCTGAAGGCGGGGATCTACACCGATCTCGGCCGCAATACCTGTGCCCAGGCCTATGGCCCGAACGAACCCAATCTGCCGCGCGGCAGCGTGCTCGAACGTGAAGTGGGGCTCTATGGCCATATCGAGCGGGACATCGCGCTCTATTTCGGCGACTGGGGCTTCGATTACATCAAGATCGATGGCTGCGGTCTGCGCGCCTATGGCGAGGAGAGCCCGCTGGTCCGCGCCGGCCGCCACCGCGCGCTGCCCCCGCTGCTCGATCTCGACAGCATCACCCGATCGAACATCCCGGCGGTACGCGCGATGTTCGAACAGGTGAAGGCCGCGCTGGTCCGCGCCAACCCGGATGGCGACTATCTGCTCTCGCTGTGCATCTGGGGTTCGGCCGATGTTCGCAGCTGGGCGAAGGACGTGGGCAACATCTCGCGCACCAGCGACGACATCACGCCGCACTGGACGCGGCTGCTCACCAACTTCGATACCGCTGCACGGCGTCCGCTCTACGCGCACCCCGGCTCCTGGAACGATCCCGACATGCTGTTCATCGGCAAGGGCGAGTTCGATGCCGACCATCTGACCGAGGCGCGATCGCACTTCGCGCTCTGGGCGATGGTCTCCGCCCCGCTGTTGATCGGCGCCGACCTGCGGACCACGCCGCAATCGCTGATGGACATTTTCGGCAACGCCGCGCTGATCGCGATCGATCAGGACCCAGCCGGCAACCAGGCGGTGCTCGCCTTCGACAGCGACGATTTCCAGATTTTGGTCAAGACGCTGGCCAATGGCACCAAGGCCGTCGCACTGTTCAACCGCAGCGCGGCGCCGACCGAGGCGATCCTGACCGCCCAGCACCTCAAGCTCCGCGACGATGCCGAGGTGACGCTGACCGACCTTTGGACCGGCGCCGGGACACGCTTCCGCAAGGAGACCCGGTTCAAGCTCGCGCCGCACGAGACCCTGGTGTTCCGGGCCGCGGGCCCGCGGCTGCTGGCGGACGGCTTCTATCTCTCCGAACTGCCTGGAATCGTGAACCCGGCGGTGGACGGCGTCACCAGCCCCATGCCCGATCCCATGATCCACCGCGCGGTGGTCGCCTGGACGAACACGCGCGGTGCCGGCCAGCGGCCGCTCTACGCCGGCTGGGGCGGCGCACAGGCCGACAGCACGCCCTATGGCCGCGAGCTGGCGGTGGCGGGCAGGCATTTCACCGCCGGACTGGGCGTGCTGGCCAACTCGCGGCTCGAGGTGCGCAACCCGGGCTATCGGCGGCTGACCGTCTCGGTCGGCGTCGACGATTCCGCGACCGATAGCGCCCGGCGCGTCACCTTTGCCGTCTATGGGGACCGTCGCCTCCTTGCGACGAGCGCCCCCCTTCGCCGCGGTGCCGTCGCCCAGCCGATCGAGGTGAACGTCACCGGCGTGAAGATGGTCGAGCTGGTCGCACGCGCACCGGGCGCGGGCAACGAACGCCTACCGATCGTGTGGGGCGACGCCGCCTACCGGCAATAATCGATGCGCTATCGTAACTAGTTCACCGGCATGCGGCTGCATTCACGCCGCCGGTGCAAATGCTTGTTTCAAATAGGGATCGCGCATATCTTGGATCAGTTTCCGGGACAGGCCGTTCTGCTTCCCAATGAGGTTTGAGCAAGCGTGATCCCCGTCGAACTACCCCAGGCCCTGCGCGAGTATTTCGAGAGCTCGCCGGTGGCGCTCTCGCTTGGAGAGGCGGCGGGCGATCATCCGCTGCTGCTCACCAACCAGCGCTTCCGCGACCTCACCGGCTATGCGACCAGCGAGATCGTCGGCCAGAATTGCCGGTTTCTGCAGGGCAATAGCGATAATCAGGAGGCACGCGACCGCATCCACGCGTTTCTGGGCGACGATGGGCAGGCCAGCGTGCGCACCGCCATCGTCAACTTCCGCAAGGACGGCTCGCCCTTCGTCAACCTGCTTTACATGTCGAAGCTGCGCACGCTGTCCGGGGAAACCCGCTATATTTTCGCCTCGCAGTTCGACGTCAGCCGCACCCAGCCCGAGCGCCTGGCGCAGTATGACGTTGCGCTCGGACAAGCGATCGCACGCCTGGCACCGGTCGTGGCGGAAAGCGGCATTGCGGTGGAAGGGACGTTGATCACCATCGCCAACACGGCCGCGACCATCGCTCAGGCCAAGATGACGCTGGCCGATCTCGATACGAGCAGCTTCCTTTGAACGCGCCGTTCGAATCAAAGACCGCCCCCCTCCCCGTGGTGGGAATCGGCGCCTCGGCCGGAGGGCTCGAGGCGCTGCGCGAGATGCTCGCCCCGGCGCGCGGGCCGACGGGCATGGCCTTCGTGATCGTGCAGCATCTCGATCCCAATCATGAAAGCATGCTCGCACAGCTGCTGGACCGGCAAACCAGCCTGGAGGTGCTGCAGTGCGAGGGCGGCGAGCGGATCGAGGCCGACAAGGTCTATATCATCCCGCCCGGTCACGGTCTCGCAATCCGCGGCGGCACGCTGGAGCTCACCGATTTCGCCCAGCCGCGCGGCCTGCGCCGCCCGATCGACGACTTCTTCCTTTCGCTCGCGGCCGACCAGCAAGGCAACGCCGCCTGCGTGATCCTGTCCGGCACCGGGGCGGACGGAACGATCGGCCTGCGCGCGGTGAAGGAACATGGCGGCGTATGCCTCGTGCAGGAGCCGGAAAGCGCTCGGTACGACGGCATGCCGCTGTCCGCGGTCGGCACCGGGCTGGTCGATTTCGTCAAGCCCCCGGCGCAGATGCTCGATTGTCTCCATGCCTTCTTCCATCGCGGCGGCGAGGAGCAGCGGCAGGAGGCATCGCTGGTCGCCGATCATGTCGACGAACTGTGCAAGGTGCTGCGGACCGCCGTGGGCCATGACTTCTCAGGCTACAAGCGAACCACGCTGGTCCGGCGGATCGAACGCCGCATGCACGTACTGGGCATCGCCAGCGGCCGCACCTACCTGGCCCGCGCCAAAACCGACGCGGACGAATGCGAGGCGCTGTTCCGCGACCTGCTGATCAACGTCACCCGCTTCTTCCGCGATGCGGACCTGTTCGATCGCCTGCGCACCCAGGTGATCGAGCCATTGATGCGCAGCTGGACGGGCGAGGAGGACATCCGCGTCTGGATCCCTGGCTGCTCCTCCGGCGAGGAAGCCTATAGTATCGCGATGCTCTTCGCCGAGGCGGCGCGCAAGCTTGCGCTGCCGGCCACCGGCGTACAGATCTTCGCGACCGATATCGACGAGCAGATGCTGCAGATCGCGCGTGCCGGCGTCTATCCGGCCTCGGCGCTGATCGATCTGCCGCCGGCGATGCGCGAACGCTACACGTTGCCGCACAGCGACCGTTTCCAGATCGCGCCACAGATCCGCGACATGATCCGCTTTTCCAATCACAGCCTGGTCAAGGATCCGCCCTTCTCGCGCATCGACCTGGTATCGTGCCGCAACCTGCTGATCTATTTCGACGATCGCCTGCAGCAATCGGTGATGCCGCTGCTCCACTATGCGATCCGGCCCGAGGGATATCTGTTTCTCGGCCCATCGGAGACGATCGGCCGGTTCGACCATCTGTTCCCCGCGATCGATCATCAGGCGCGTATCTTCCAGCGCTCGCCGGGGGCGCCCAATTATCCGATCGACCTGCCGGGCAGCTCCCGCGCTCGCAGCCCGCGCGAGGACCGGCACGAGCGCCAGTCGGGCCGCGTCGGGGCAGAGGAAACCGCCGTAGTCCGGCGTCTGATCGATCGCTATGCGCCGGCGAGCCTGGTGCTCGACCAGGAAGGGGTGATCATCGCCGCCTATGGCCGGCTGGGTCGTTATTTCGACTTCCCCGTCACTCGCACCGGCGGATCGAGCGCAATCGGCCTTGCCCGGCCGGGCCTGCGCAACGTGCTGGGGCCGCTGCTCCGCGCGGGTCGGGATCGGCGCAAGCGGGTCGTGGCGCGCGACGTGACCGTGGAATCGGAATATGGCGCCCAGACGATCGACGTCGTGTGCGATCCGATGCCGGACGGCACGCTGCTGTTCGTCTTCCGTGAGACCGCGCCCTTCCGCCCCGCGCTGGACGATGATGCGACCGAGCTGGATGCGGGCGACGACCATCTCGACGCGCTGGAAGACGAACTGCGCGTCACCCGGCATCGCCTGCGCACCACCGTGGAGGAACTGGAGACCGCGAACGAGGAGCTGAAAAGCTCCAACGAAGAAATGATGTCGATGAACGAGGAGCTCCAGTCGACCAACGAGGAGCTCTCCACGGTCAATGACGAGCTGAAGAGCAAGGTCGACCAGCTTACCGTCGCCAATTCCGATCTTCGCAACTTCTTCGAGTCGACGGATCTGGCGGTGGTGGTGCTCGACGCGGATCTGCGGATCCGCAGCTTCACCGAAGCGGCGACGGCGCTGTTCCCGCTCCAGCCGGGCGATCGCGGACGGCCGCTCGCCGATGTCGCAAGCCGCCTCGCAGGGGCTGACTATCTGGCCGATGCGCGCGCGGTCATCGCCGGGGAGGGGCCGCTGCAACGGCGGGTGAGCACGCAGGACGGCAACCGCACGCTGTCGATGCGCACCCTTCCCTATCGTGCACAGAACGGCACGACCGACGGTGCCACGCTGGTGCTGACCGACATCACCGACGCCCTCTCGCTCGAACGTGCGCTGGCGGCCGAGCGCGAGCGGCTGGACATGGCGATCCGGGCAGGCGGCATCGCCGTCTGGGAATATCGCATCGATAGCGGGGAGACGCTGGTCGACGACCATGCGCGCGCCATCCTGGGTATCGGCGCCGAGGTGCCGTCGAACGACCCTGCCGCGCGGCTCGAACGGCTGCATCCCGAGGATCGCCCACTGTTCGATGCCGAACTGGCTCGCGTGATCGCTCAGGGCGGCGATCTGGAGATCAGCTACCGCATCCAGGACGGCGACGGCGTGCGGCGGATCAAGACCTTCGGGCGGATGGTCAACGACGCAGAACCGCGCCGGCTGGTCGGCGTGTCGATCGACGTCACGCCCGAATATGCGCTGGCGGAGACGCGCGAGCTGATGCTGCGCGAGATGAACCATCGCGTGAAGAACCTGTTCGCGATCATCAGCGGCATGATCTCGGCAGGCGCTCGCAGCCACGACGATGTGAGCCGTTTCGCCAATGACATGCGCGAGCGCATCGCGGCACTCGGCCGCGCCCATTCGCTGGCCTCCCCCGCCGGGGCGCTGCAATCGATCGACCTCGCCGAGCTCGTCGAGGCGACGCTTGCCCCGTATCGGGACCATGCAGCCATCCAGATTCACGGGCCAAGCGTGAAGATTCATCGGACCTGTTTGTCGCCGCTTGCGTTGATGCTGCACGAATGGGCGACGAACTCGGTCAAATATGGGGCGTTGGGGCCCGCGTCGGGTACGCTCGACGTGGCGTGGCAGCGCGTTCCGGACGGCGTTCGGCTCGATTGGCGCGAGACGGGCGACCGGCCCGTATCCGTGGAGTCGGGCACCGGCTTCGGCACGATCCTGGTGCAAACCTCGTCGCGCCAGCTGGGCGTTTCCGTAACGCGAACCGCGGAGGATCGTACCTTCGCCATTCAGATCCATCTGCCTGCGAAAGTGCTTGCGAATGACGAAGACGGTGATGCTCATCGAGGATGAGCTTTTCGTGGCGCTGGACGTGCAGGATGTGGTGGAAGAGGCCGGCTTCGCGGTCGACGGGCCCTATGTGTCGGTTGCCGAAGCGCTGGAGGCCGTTGCCAACCATCTCCCCGGCTGTGCCATCCTCGACGTTCGCCTGACCGATGGCGAGGTGTTCCCGGCGGCAGACGTCCTCCGCGATGCGGGTGTGCCGATCATCTTCCATTCGGGCCATGCCGACGCGACATCGCTTCGCGGTCGCTATCCGCACGCGGTGGTCTGCTCCAAACCCTGCTCGCCGAGCGCGCTGCGCGCCGCGGTGGAAGGCGTCTTCGCCGGCTGACGTCAGCCGGCGGTGCGCACCCGCCAGCGCATCAGCAGCGAGGCGAAGAACCACGCGACCAGCGCAACGCCCGCGCCCAGAATCAGGTCGATCAGATAGTGCGTGCCCTCCACCGGGGTAGACACCAGCATCGTGCAGGGGATGGCGGTCAGCCACCAGCGCAGCGGACCGCAGCGTTGTGCCGCGGCGATGTAGAGCGTCGCCGACGCCGCATGGAAACTCGGCGCCGAGACGAGCCCGCGCAGCTGCCCCACATCGACGGTGGTGAGCGTATGATCCCGCAACGCCGGAATCAAATCGGGCTGCCACAGCTCGCTTACCGGCATGTACGGGATCGGGCCGTGCCACAGATAGGAGAATGGCCCCACCGCCGGCATCTGACTGTAGATCGCCAGCGTCAGCGCCGCGGCGATCGCGAAGGCCGCGAGAAAGCGGTGCGCCTGGCGGCGCTGGCCGGTCAGCGCGAACCAGCCGAGCAGCAGGGCGGGCGTCAGGAAGATGCTCTGATAGGCGGCGATGCCGAGCAGCTGTAGCGAACGGTGCGCGGCAACGGTGCGATACCAGGCCAGCCAGTCGAACTGCAGCAGCTCGTCCATTCGCTGCAACCCTGCATCGGCAAAGCCCTCGCTCAGCGCGGCGACGGGGTAGGAGCTGACCGCACCGATCAGCGCCAGCGCCATGAACAGCGAATAATATTCCACCACGTCGGCCAGGACCAGGCTCCAGCGACGGCGATCGCGCAAGCACCAGCCGCGGATCAACGGCCCCAGCGCCAAAATCGCATAATAGGCGATGTTGCTGCGCGCGAACGGGTCGATGCGGAGCCCGGCCCTCCAGAGCAGCGCGGCGCATGCCGCCACTGCCGCCAGAACTCCCAGCCGCACCTGTCGTGCGGAGAAGCCGACCGCGGATCCGGCGTCGACACGCAGCGTCGGAAACACGGGCGAGGAGGCGGAAAGCGTGGTGGAGCGGTGGGGATCGGTCAATGCAAGGGCTCGTCGAACTAGCGGGGCGACCCGCCTGCCATCGCCCGCGCGCCGTGTCCGACCCTAGCGCGACCTTCTGCTCACGCCTAGCCCAACGGCCGAACCTGCCGCGAACGGCACTTTACCCGGGGTGAAGTGCCACGGGCGTTTGTTTTGCCGGATGGCAAAGTGCCATGGCTGGTCCAAGTGGCACGTGCGGCACGCGAGGGATTCACAGGCGAATCGCGATGTGCTTAGATTCCTGCTATGTTCCAGCACGATCTCTTCGCCGCCGCTCCCCCAGCCGCGCCGGATGCGGCCTCTCCTGCCCCGCCGCTGGACCTGCCGGCGGTGCTCGATCGGCTGAGCACGACCTGCGAGCGCCCCCGCTACAGCTTCATGGTGCTCCAGCTCATCGCCCAGGCCAGCGCGCGCAGCGGCTGGGCCGGTCCGTGGATCGAGGCAAACGGCCGCCGGCTGCCGGTGCGCGACTGGCTGAGCGAGGCGCTCACCCCTGTTGCCCGCCGCGATCCGCGCCGGCTGGGGCTGGCGGCGCGGGTACGCGCGGATCTGGAAAAGGCCGGCACGCTCCCGCTCGATCCCCAGGCAGCCGACCGTGCAATTGACGCGGAGGTCCAGCACCGCATCCGCCTTTCCGGTCGCACCAATGTGAGCCGTGCCGTCTCCGAACTGGTGCGGGCCGGGCTGGTTCGCCGCCATTATCGCGGCTACCGGGTCGACCACGAGAACCGCGGCGCGCAGCGCCACGCCGTCTATGCGGTGACCGACGAGGCGCGGCGGGCGCTCCAGCTCGGCGCGTAGGTCAGGCACGCGCGAGCGGAAAGCCTTCATCCATCCAGCCGGTGATGCCGCCGGCCATCAGCTTCACCGGCCGCCCCAGCCGCGCCAGGCGCAGCGCGGCCCGTGCAGCACCGTTGCAATGCGGCCCTGCGCAATAGACGACGAACAGCGTATCCGCCGGCCAGGCCGCCATCTTCGAGGCGATGATCTTAGCGTGCGGCAGGTGGACCGCCCCCGGCACATGGCCCGCTGCAAACAGCTCGGGTCCACGTACGTCGAGCAACACGAAACCCGGCGCATCGCCCCGCATCGCGGCATGGGTATCCCAGCAATCGGTTTCGAAGCGAAGCGTATCGGCGAAATGCGCTTCCGCTTCGGCGGCGGGCGCGGCGGATATGGCGGTGACGGCATTGGTCATGACAGGGCCTCCGGTTTGCACGTCCCTTCCTGGACCTTCACGCCCGCGTCTGGCGAGCGGCAGGATTGCCGTGTATCGAAAGGATCATGCCAATCCCGCTCCCGAACCCCTCGGTCGTTGCGCTCGCCTATGACGGACTGTGCGCCTTCGAGTTCGGCATCGTCGCCGAGATCTTCGGACTTGCCCGACCCGAGATGGGCCCTGACTGGTATCGCTTTCAGGTATGCGCCGAGCGGCCGGGGCGGCTGACCACCAATGCCGGGCTGGCCGTGGAGGTGACCGCCGGGCTGGAGGCGCTGGAGGCGGCCGGCACGATCGTCGTTCCCGGATGGCAGACGCAGGATCCACACCCGTCCCCGGCATTGCGCGATGCCCTGCTCGCGGCCCATGCGCGCGGGGCCCGGCTGGTGACGATCTGTTCGGGTGCGTTTCTGCTGGCAGCCACCGGGCTGCTCGACGGTCGCCGCGCGACGACGCACTGGCGCTACGCCGATGCGCTGCAAACAGCCTTCCCGAGCACGATCGTCGATGCAAACGTACTCTATGTGGAGGACGGCACGCTCAGCACCTCCGCCGGATCGGCGGCCGGCATCGATCTGCTGCTCCATCTGGTGCGCCAGGATTTCGGCGCCGCAGCGGCGAACAGCGTCGCCCGCCGCCTGGTGGTCGCGGCGCATCGCAGCGGCGGGCAGGCGCAGTTCATCGAACGTCCGGTGCCCCTGGCCCCCCGCAGCCGCCTCGCGGACGTGCTGGACCAGATCCGATCGGAGCCGGCGCATGGCTGGACCATCGCGACGATGGCCGAGCGGGCGATCATGAGTCCGCGCACCTTCGTCCGCCGCTTTCACGATGCCGTCGGCTGTACGCCGGGTGCGTGGCTGATCGCGCAGCGTGTCGAGGCCGCCCGCACCCTTTTGGAGACCACGCAGCTGTCGATCGAGCAGGTCGCGCAGGCGTCGGGTCTCGGCAGCGCCGCCAATCTGCGGCAGCATTTCGCGGCGCATGTCGGCATCCCGCCCAATTTGTACCGCAAGCAGTTCCAGCGCCGGGTCGCCTGACCCCAGGCTTGCAATGCGCCACGATCCCTGAAATCAGCCGACGTCCAGGCGGCCGGGGGGCCGCTGGCGAAGGGGGCCGATCACACCATGTCCGCGCGCAGTCGACGCAGCCTTCGTCCCGCATCCGAAGGAAGGTCCGCACCCATGCGCCTGCTTGCCACGCTGCTCGTCACCACCGCGCTGCTCGCCGCGCCCGCGCTTTCGCAACAGACGCAGGACCCGGCGGCGCGGGTCGATCCGTTCGTCGGCGTGGATGGCGGCGGGGTTGCGGGCGGCAACACCGTGCCGGGCGCGGGCGTGCCGTTCGGCTTCGTCTCGCTCAGCCCCGATACGACCAATGGCGACACCAACGGCTATGACTCGCACAGCCCGATCCTGGGGTTCAGCTACACCCATGTCAGCGGCACCGGCGGCTCGGCCAAATATGGCAATTTTCGCGTCACGCCGATCAGCGGCGACCTGCGCGTGGCACATCTCCATTTCGATCGCAGCGCGGAAAGCGCCGCCCCCGGCCTGTATCGGGTCGCGCTGCGCAACACCGCGGGACGCACTACCCAGGTCGAGCTGACCGCGACGCGTCTCGCGGGCTTCCAGCGCCTCACCTTTCCCGAGGGCGCGCCGGCGCACGTCGTGCTCGATGCAAGTTCGGTGATCGCGATGCGCGGCAATGGCCAGCGCACGCGCAGGGCGCAGGTCCGGTTGATCGACGACCGCCACATGGCCGGCTGGACCGAGGTGGAGGGCGGCTGGAATCCGGTGCCCTACAAGCTCTATTTCTACGCGGCGTTCGATCGCCCGGCGGTGGCTTTCGGCGCGTGGAAGGCGAGCCAGGGCAAGATGGAAACGCTGCCCGGCGTCGGCGAGGCCGAGGGCGGCACCCAGACCAAGGCGCCCGCCGATCGCCAGGCGCTGATGATCGAATACGACACGCGGATGGAATTCGCGCATCGGCTGGGCACCTATTTCACCTTCGATCCCAAGGCGGGGCGGCAGGTGCGGATGAAGCTGGCGGTGTCGTTCCTCGGCATCGACAAGGCTCGCGCCAATCTCGCTGCCGAGCTGCCCGACTGGGACTTCGATGCAGCGGCGGCCCGCGCACGCAGCCAGTGGAATGCCGCGCTTGGCAAGATCGAGGTCGAGGGCGGAACCGACGAGCAGCGGCGGATCTTTACTACCGCGCTCTACCGCACCCACACCATGCCGCACGACCTGACCGGCGAGAATATATGGTGGCAGTCGGCCGAGCCCCATTATGAGGACTTCTACACCCTCTGGGACACGTTCCGCACCGTGCACCCGCTGCTCACGCTCATCCAGCCGGAGCGGCAGCGCGGCATGATCCGCTCGCTGATCGACACCTATGCGCATACCGGCTGGATGCCAGATGCGCGGATCGCCGGCGGCAACGGGATGACCCAGGGCGGCTCGAACGGCGACGTGGTGATCGCCGACGCGGTGGTGAAGGAATTGGGAGGCTTTGATGTTGCCCAAGCCTATCAGGCACTGGCCAAGAATGCCGAGGTGGAGAGCGACGCGCCCTTCCTCCAGGGCCGCGTGCTGGAGGACTATAAGGCGCTGGGCTATGTCTCAGTAACCCAGACCCGCTCCGCCTCGCGCACGCTCGAATATGCCTATGACGACTTCGCGATCGGCGCGGTCGCCAGCCAGCTCGGCATGACGGCGGATGCGGCCCGCTACCGCACCCGCGCGCGCAACTGGCGCAACCTATGGGACGACAAGCTCGGCTGCATCCATCCGCGCTACCCGGACGGCAGCTGGCTGGAGAATTACAGCTGCACCTATGAATATCCCGATCGCTCGACGCCCTGGTGGGAGGCGCCCTTCTATGAGGGAAATGCACTGCAATATTCCACCTATGTGCCGCACGACGTCGCCGGGCTGATGGCGAAGACCGGCGGCAGCGCGGGCTTCCTCGCCTGGCTCGACCGGCTGTTCGACGGGTTCTATTCGCAAGGCAACGAGCCCGATATCCTGGCGCCCTATCTCTACATCCACGCCGGCCGCCCGGACCGCACCGCGGAGATCATCCGCGACCTGATGGCTAAGCACTACCACCTCAGCCGCACGGGCCTGCCCGGCAACGACGATGCCGGCGCGATGTCGAGCTGGTATGTGTGGAACGCGATCGGGCTCTATCCCAATGCCGGGCAGCCCTACTATTATATCGCGTCGCCGATCTTCGCACGCAGCCGGATCGCGCTGGAGGGCGGGCGCAGCTTCACCGTGGTGGCAAAGGACGTGTCGGACGCAAACCGCTATGTCACCGCCGCGCGGCTCAACGGCAAGCCGATCGACCGCGCCTGGATTGCCCATGCCGAACTGATCGCCGGCGGCACGCTGGAGCTAGAGATGGGCGCGAAGCCTTCGGCCTGGGCAACCCACTTTACGTCGCCGCCCGACGGCTATCGCCGCTAGAGCATGATGCTCTAGAGCCAGCCATTGGCGCGGGCGGTGCGGCCGGCCTCGATCCGGTTGGCCGCACCGAGCTTGCCTGCCGCTTCGGAAAGATAGTTGCGCACGGTGCCCGGCGAGAGGCCGAGCCGCCGGGCGATGTCCTTGTTCGACAGGCCCTCCTCGGCCAGTCGCAGCGCATCGCGCTCGCGATCGGTGAGCGGGTCGCTGCCCGCCTCCCAGGCGGCGGCCGCGAGGTCCGCGGGGATCACCCGCCCCCCCGCCGCGACGGTGCGGATCGCTGCGACCAGCTCGTCGACCGGTGTGTCCTTGAGCAGATAGCCCCGCACCCCGGCGGCGCGGGCGCGCTCCAGATAGCCGGGCCGCGCGAAGGTGGTGACGATCACCACAGAGGTGCGCACCTTTTCGGCTGCCAGGATCTGCGCACAGTCGAGCCCGGTACGCCCCGGCATTTCGATATCGGTGAGCAGGATGTCGGGCCCGTGCTCCCGGACCAGCGCCAGCGCCTCGTCGCCATTGGCGGCCCGCCCGACGATCGCGAAATCGCTCTCCAGCGCGAGCAGCGCGGCGATTGCGCCGAGCACCAGCGCCTGATCCTCGGCGAGGACGATGCGGATCATGCCGGCACGCTCGCTTCCAGCCGGGTGCCGGGCTGGAGCGTGAGGAGTTCCAGCCTGCCCCCCGCCGCCGCCAGACGCTGGCGCATGCCGCGCAGGCCATTGCCTTCACGGAAGGAGAGCCCGACGCCGTCATCCTCCACCACCAGCCGGGCGTTGCCGGGGCCGGCCTCGAAGTCGATCGAGCAGCGTCGCGCGCCGGCATGGCGGATAACATTGGTCACCGCCTCGCGCAGCGTCATCGCCAGGATCGCGCCGGCATCGGCGGGCACGGCGGCGGGATCGCCGGTGACGATCGGCTCGATCCCTGCCGTTTCCAGCGCCGCCAGCGATGCCGCGGCCTCGGTCGCGAGCGAGCCGCCGAGCTGCCCGGACAGCGCCGCCCGCACCTCTGCCAGCCCCGATCGGGCGGCGGTCGCGATCGCCTCCAGCTCGGCCCTGGCGGCGGCGGCATCGCGCTCGACCAGTCGCCCGGCGAGATCGGCCTTGAGCGCGATCAGCGTCAGCGTTCGGCCAACCACGTCGTGCAGGTCGCGCGTGATCCGCTCGCGCTCGGCGGTTCCGGCGAGGCGGCGCACCTCTTCCTGGCTGGCGAGCAGCGCCTGGGTGCGTTCGAAAAAGGCGAGGCTCGACAGCGTGCCGACGCCGCTCATGACCACGAACAACACGCCCGGCGCGAACCACAGGATCGGCTGCTGCCAGGCCAGGCCCGTCGCCGCCGTCGCCGCCGCGATGGCCGCGATGCCCATACCCGCGTGACGCCGGTTCCGGAGCCGCGCGACCGTGACGCCGGCATAGATGCAGAAGGTCGTCCAGCCCAGCGGCAGCGGCGCCGTCGCGATGCCCAGCCCCAGCATCCCAAGGGCGATCGGAATCAGCGCCCGAGCCTGCGCCCGTATCGAGACGAGATAGAGCGGCAGAAAAACGGCGATCGCCACCACCGCCACAAGGACGGTGGTGGCATCGGGTTTGGCCCAGAGCCAGGGGAAGGGCACGAAGATGAGATAGGCAAGCCAGGGCCAGCCATTTCCGCGCATCCGCTGATAGGACATCTCGGTCTGCATCGCGTTCCCCTCGCGGATCTCCAGGGGGGCGGTCAAGCGGGACTGCGCCGCCAGCCGGCCCAGGCCCAGGCCGCCGCCGCCACGGTCATCGCCGCCACCGCCGCGCCGTGCGCCCAGAGCGAACCCGTCACCGGCAGGTCCAGGATCGCGCGGGCGATCTGGCCGAGATGATAGGAGGGGGTGAACGCACCCAGCGTCTGCATCCAGCCCGGCAGCAGCGCGCTCGGGATCCACAGGCCGCCGAGGATCGAGAAGCCGAGGAACAGCGCATTGGCGATCGCCACCGCCCCCTTGGCGGTCATCCGCATCCCCATGCCGAAGCCGATGAGGGCGAAGGGAATGGCGGAGGCCAGGTGCAGCAGCGCCATCAGCGCCCAGGTCCCGGCGGACATCCGCGCGCCGGCCACGATCGCCAGCGCATAGATCAGCGACAGCGCGAAGGCGGTGATCGTCACCGCCGCCGCCAGCTTGGCCGCGACATAGGCACCCGCCGGCATCGGCGACACGCGCTTGAGCTCGATTAGCCCCTGCTCGCGTTCGACCGCGACGCCGGCACCGAAGCCGAACAATGCCGGGCCGGTCGCGGCAAAGACGCCGTATCCGGCAAGCGTCGCAACGGCATAGCCGGGGACCTCCGGATGCGGCAGCGCAAGGGTGAACAGCGCATAGAAGGCGGCAGGGGTGAGCGCGGTCGGCAGCAGGAACTGCGGCAGGCGCAGGCTGCGCTTCACTTCGGTGACGGCTTCGCGGCGCCAGACGCCGGTGGGGGCAACAAGGGCGGTCATGCGGCGATCCTTTCGTCGGCGGGGGCGAGCAGCGTGGCGATGGCGTCTTCCAGCGTCGCATCGGCGATGCGCAGTGCCTCGAGCTTGGTATCGGCATCGAGCAGTGCCCGTGCCGTCACCGCGGCATCGGCGCTGACGATGCGAAGGTCCGCGCCCTCCATGTACGCCTCGCGGACGGCCGGGAGCAGGGCGGCAGCCGCCGGCAGCAGCGCGGATCGGCAGCGGATCACCGATCCGCCCGCCCGCGCGCGCAGGGCGGCCGGGGTATCGTCGGCGACGATCCGGCCGGCATCCATCACCAGCACGCGGTCGGCAAGCGCATCGGCTTCGGCCAGGTCATGGCTGGTCAGCAGCACCGCCGCGCCGTCATCGGCGAGGTTGCGCACCGTACCCCACAAGGTCCGCGCCGAGCCCCGGTCCATCGCTGCGGTCGGCTCGTCGAGGACGAGCAGGTCGGCGCGGCCGCAGATCGCCAGCGCATATTGCACCCGGCGCGCCTGCCCGCCCGAAAGCTGGCCGCAGCGGCGATCGGCGAGGTCGGCGATGCCGGCCAGCGCCAGCGTTTCGCCGATCGGCCGCGGATCGGGATAATAGCCGGCATGCACCGTCACCAGCTCGCGGATGGTCAGCACGTCGGGCAGCCCGGCGCTCTGCAGCATCACCCCCAGCCGGCGGCGCGCGGCCGGGCGGCGCGGATCGAGCCCGAACAGGCTGGCCGTGCCCGCGTCGGGCGCGAGCCGGCCGGTAAGCAGCGCGACCGAGGTCGTCTTGCCCGCGCCATTGGGGCCGAGCAGCGCGGTCACTTCGCCCGCTCGGATGGAAAGATCGAGGCCGTCGAGCACCGTGCGCCCGCCCAGCCGCTTGGTCACAGCGGATAGCCGTGCCACCGCCGCAAGATCATCGTTCATGCTGTTTCTCCCGGCAGGCGAGCGGTGTTCCCCCCTCCCTGTCGCCGCCGATCCTGCAGCCGCGACGGCGCGACCGGCAGTGACACTTGTCACCCGTCGCGCATGCCATCGCGCAGGGGCAGGGGTTGAAGCGGCCCCCGCGACCCGACTAGGCAGGCAGCGGAACAGGGAGACAGCATGGCCGCGGACGACGACACCATCCCGCTGGGGGCGCTCGACAGCTTCGTCGGCTACCATATGCGGCGCGCGTCCGCGCTGATGGCGGCGGACTTCAACGCGGCGATGGCCGGGACCGGCATCCGCCAGGTGCTGTTCGGCGTGCTGTCGGTGATCGCTGCCAATCCGGGCATCAACCAGGGGCGGATCGGCGCGGCGCTCGGCATCCAGCGCGCCAACATGGTGACGCTGATCAACGAGCTGCTGGAGGCGGGCTATATCCTGCGCACCGTCTCGCCCGAGGATCGACGGGCCTTTGTCTTTGCATTGACCGACTCAGGATCGGCCGTCGTCGCGAATGGCCTCGATCGGATCCGCCGTCACGAGGATCGGCTGTTGGCGGCGCTTTCGACAGGGGAGCGGGAGACGCTGATCGCCTTGTTGAAGCGCGTGGAGGCAGCCGCGCCCGACTGATCGCAACCCCTCTTGCAGCCTTTCCGCTATTAAGTTATGTCTCATAACAATAAGAGGAGAGGCACGATGTCGACCGTCATCGAGCAACCGGCGAAAACCGCCACGTTCGATCGCCTGAACCCCGTTACCGGGGCCGTTGCATCCACCAGCCCGGCCGCTGGCATCGCCGACGCGGATGCCGCGGTGGAGCGCGCGGCTAGCGCCTTTGCCGGCTGGTCGGCCCTGGGGCCCACCGCGCGGCGCGCCGCCCTGATGCGCGCCGCCGATGCGCTGGAGGCCCGTGCCCCCGCCTTTGTCGACGCAATGATGGGAGAGATCGGCGCGACCGAAGGCTGGGCCCGCTTCAATCTGATGCTCGCCGCCAACATGGTGCGCGAAGCCGCCGCGCTCACCACCCAGATCGGCGGCGAGGTAATCCCCTCGGACAAGCCCGGCTGCATCGCCATGGCGGTGCGCGAGCCGGTGGGCGTGCTGCTCGGAATCGCGCCGTGGAACGCGCCGATCATCCTCGGCGTGCGCGCGGTCGCGGTGCCGCTCGCCTGCGGCAACACCGTGGTGCTCAAGGCCAGCGAGCAATGCCCGCGCACCCACAGCCTGATCGCCGAGGCCTTCGCCGACGCCGGGCTGCCGGACGGCGCGGTGTCGATCGTCACCAACGCGCCCGAGGATGCCGCCGAAATCGTCGGCGCGCTGATCGATCATCCCAAGGTCCGCCGGATCAACTTCACCGGCTCCACCCATGTCGGCAAGATCATCGCCCAGCGCGCCGCCGGGCATCTGAAGCCGGTGCTGCTGGAACTGGGCGGCAAGGCGCCGCTGATCGTGCTCGACGACGCCGATCTCGACGAGGCGGTGAAGGCCGCTGCGTTCGGCGCCTTCATGAACCAGGGCCAGATCTGCATGTCGACCGAGCGGATCATCGTGCTCGACGCAGTGGCCGATGCGTTCGTCGAGAAGTTCGCAGCAAAGGTCGCAACGCTGGCGGTGGGAGATCCGCGTGAGGGCACGGGGCCGCTCGGCGCGGTGGTCGATCGCAAGACCGTCACCCATGTCCAGTTGCTGGTCGCGGATGCGGTGGCGGCGGGCGCGGTGCAGGTTGCCGGCGGTGCGGCGGACGGGGTGCTGATGCCGGCGCATGTCGTGGATCACATGACCCCCGCGATGCGCCTGTTCCGCGAGGAGAGTTTCGGCCCGGTCGTCGGCATCGTACGCGCCGCCGACGAGGAGGCAGCGATCGCCCTCGCCAACGACAGCGAATACGGCCTCTCCGCGTCGGTCTTCACCCGCGACACCGCGCGCGGCCTGCGGGTCGCGCGGCAGATCCAGTCCGGCATCTGCCACATCAACGGACCGACCGTGCACGACGAGGCGCAGATGCCGTTCGGCGGCGTCAAGGCCAGCGGCCATGGCCGCTTTGGCGGCAGGGCCGGAATCGACTCCTTCACCGAGCTGCGCTGGATCACCATCGAGACCCAGCCCGGCCACTATCCGATCTAACCAGACCAAGGACTGCACATGACCGAGACGAGCAGCAACGGCGTCGTGGCCTACGACGTCGAAGGCGGAATCGCGTGGGTACGCTTCAACCGCCCCGACAAGCGCAATGCCATGTCGCCCACCCTCAACCGCGACATGATGGAGGTGCTCCATGCGCTGGAATTCCGCGACGATGTCGGCGCGCTGGTGCTGACCGGCGAGGGAAGCGCGTGGACTGCGGGCATGGACCTCAAGGAATATTTCCGCGAGACCGAGGCGGGCGGGCTGGGCGCGGTGCGCCAGGCGCAGCGCGAAAGCTATGGCTGGTGGCGGCGCCTGCGCTGGTACCAGAAGCCGACCATCGCGATGGTCAATGGCTGGTGCTTCGGCGGCGGTTATGGCCCGCTCTTCGCCTGCGACCTCGCCTTTGCGGCGGAAGAGGCGCAGTTCGGCCTCAGCGAGATCAACTGGGGCATCCTACCAGGCGGCGGTGCCACCAAGGTGGCGGTGGAGCTCACCTCGTTCCGCAATGCCATGTACCATGCGCTGATGGGCGAGAATATCGACGGCAAGAAGGCCGCCGAATGGGGCCTGGTCAACGAAGCGCTGCCGCTCGACCAGCTCAAGGCGCGCGTCACCGAGGTGGCGAACGTCCTGCTCAAGAAGAACCCGGTGGCGCTCAAGGCGACCAAGGACGCGATCCGCCGCGTCTCGATCCTGAGCTATGACGATGCCGAGGACTATCTGGTCCGCGCCCAGGAAGCCGCCAACAGCTTCGACAATGAAGGCCGCAAGGAAGGCATCCGCCAGTTCATCGACGAGAAGAGCTACAAGCCTGGTCTCGGCGCGTACGACAAGGACCGCAGCCGCGGCTGACCCCTTCCCTGCCCTTTTGACAAACGGACGCCAGCAATGGATCTCGCCCGCCTGCTCACCCCCCGCTCGGTCGCCATCGTCGGGGCTTCGGAAAAACCCGGCGCGCTCGGCGCTGCGGTGCTCGCCAATCTCGTCCGCCACGGCTTTGCGGGCGACATCCACCTGATCAACCCCAAGCGCGACACGATCGAGGGGCGGCCCTGCCTCGCCTCGATCGATCAGCTGTCCGACGGCGTCGACGCCGCCGTGCTCGCCATTCCGGGGCCCGCCGTTCTCGACGCGGTGCGGGCGCTGGCCGCGCGCGGTGTGGGTGCCGCGATCATCTTCTCGGCCGGTTTCGCCGAGGGCGGCGAGGAAGGGCTGGCGGCGCAGGCCGAGGTCGCGCGCATCGCCCGTGAGCACGGGATGGTGGTGGAGGGGCCGAATTGCCTCGGCTTCACCAACTATGTCGCCGGGGTGCCGCTCACCTTCGTCGAGATGCCGCCGATCGCGACCGCGGACCGGCCCTGCGTCGGCATCGTCTCGCAATCGGGGGCGATGGCGGCGGTGCTGGGCACGACGCTGACCGGCAAGCAGCTCGGCATTTCGGCCTGGATCTCGACGGGCAACGAAGCCGCGTCGGGGGTCGAGGACTATGTCGCCTGGATGGTCGACGAGCCGAACACGCGCGTGATCGCGATGATCGTCGAGCAGTTCCGCAATCCCGCCCGGTTCCTCGAACTGGCAGCGCAGGCCAGGGCGGCGGGCAAGCCCATTGTGCTGCTCCATCCCGGCACCTCGAGTGCCGCCCGCGAAAGTGCCGCGACCCATACCGGCGCGATGGCTGGCGACTGGGCGCTGATGAAGACCAAGGTCACCCGCGCGGGCGTGGTGGTGGTCGAAAGCCTGGAGGAACTGGGCGATGTCGCCGAGATCCTCGCGCGCACCCCGCCGCTGCGGCAGGGCGGCGTGGCGGTGCTGGGGGAATCGGGTGCGTTCAAGGCGCTCACCCTCGACCTTGCCGAGCGCATCGGCCTGCCGCTCCCGGCGATCGGCGGGGAAACCCATGACGCGATCCGCGCGACGCTGCCGGACTTCATCGGCATCTCCAACCCGATGGACCTGACCGCGCAGGCGCTGGTCGATCCCGATCTCTATCGCCGCACGCTGGCGCCGCTGCTGGCGGACCCCGCCTATGCGGCGGTGGTGCTGGGCATCATCCAGACCGACGCCGGCACCTGCGCGCGCAAGTTTCCGCCGATCACCGCGGCGGTGCGCGCGCTGGCACCGACCAAGCCGCTGATCTTCGCCGGACTGGACGAAGGCGCACCGGTGCCGCCCGAGATGATCGCCGCGCTGCACGCCGAGGACGTGCCCTATTTCCCCACCGCCGACCGCGCCTGTCGCGCGCTCGCCCGGCTGCTCGACGCCGAGCGGCACCAGGCGACCGAAGCGATCGAGCCGGTAACGCTCGAACTGCCCAGCGGAGTCGTTCCCGAATATCGGGCGAAGCAGGCGCTCGCCCCGCTCGGCATCCCCTTCCCGGCCGGCGGTTTTGCCCAGACACCGGACGAAGCCGTCGCGATTGCGGAACGCGTCGGCTATCCGGTCGCGCTCAAGGCGCAGGCTGCAGCCCTCAGCCACAAGAGCGACGCGGGCGGCGTGCTGCTCAACCTTGCCGACGAAGCGGGGCTGCGGGCCGCTTGGCGCAAGCTCTACGCCAATGTCGCCGCCTATGATGCCGGTTTGGCGCTCGACGGCGCGCTGGTCGAGGCGATGGGCAACCGCGGTGTCGAGCTGATCGTCGGCGCGCGCAACGATCCCGATTGGGGGCCGGTGATCCTGGTCGGGCTGGGCGGGGTGACCGCCGAGCTGATGCAGGACGTCTGCCTGCTGCCCCCGGACCTGACGCGTGACAGCATCGTCGCGGCGCTCCGCCGGCTGAAGGGCGCAGCATTGTTCGACGGCTATCGGGGCAGCCCGGCGGTCGACCTGAACGCGGTCGCGGACCTCGTGCAGACGCTCGGCCGCCTGCTGGCGGGCACGCCCACCATCCGCGAGATCGACCTCAATCCGGTGATCGCCCGGCCTGACGGCGCGGTCGCGCTGGACGCGCTGATCCTCACCGCCTGATCCCCCATCCAGAACAAGCCAGGAGAGCTCCGATGATCACCAAGGACGGCGTTTCCTACCGCGTCGAGGATCGCATCGCCTGGGTCTATTTCGCTAGGCCCGAGAAGCGCAACGCGATGAACCCGACGCTCAACCGGCGCATGGCGGAGGTGTTCGACGAACTCGAACATCGCGACGATGTCGGCGTGCTGGTGCTGGGCGGCGAGGGCAATGCCTGGTCGGCGGGCATGGACCTCAAGGAATATTTCCGCGAGACCGAGGCGCAGGGCCTGGGCGGGATCCGCAAGTCGCAGCGGGAGAGCTATGGCTGGTTCCGGCGGCTGCGCTGGTTCCAGAAGCCGACCATCGCGATGGTCAATGGCTGGTGCTTCGGCGGCGGCTTCGGCCCGCTCTTCGCCTGCGACCTAGCGGTGGCGGCGGACGAGGCGCAGTTCGGCCTCTCCGAGATCAACTGGGGCATCCTGCCCGGCGGCGGCGTGACCAAGGTCGTCGTCGACCTGCTGCCGATGCGCGACGCGATGTGGCTGACGCTGACCGGCGACCTGATCGACGGCCGCCAAGCCGCCGCCTGCCGGCTGGTCAACGAAAGCGTGCCGCTCGAACGGCTGGAGGCGCGCACCCGCGAGATCGCCGAGATCCTGCTCAAGAAGAATCCCGTGGCGCTCAAGTTCGCCAAGGATGCCGTGCGCCGTGTCGGTACCCTCACCTATGATGAGGCCGAGGACTATCTCGTCCGCATGCAGGAAGCCGCCAACTTCCACGACAAGAGCGAGGGCCGCAAGGAAGGCATCCGCCAGTTCATCGACGAGAAGAGCTACAAGCCGGGGCTCGGCGCCTATGACCTCGCCCGCGGCTGAGCGGCGCCTGCACCTGGTCCCCGGCACACCCGCTGGGGTTCCTTGTCCGGTCGCCACGGACGGAATAGTTTTGCGGAAAAGAGAAGATGTGCCGCGGTGAGTCGCGGCCTGTATTAGGAGAATGGCTTTGGAACGCACCTTCAAGCTGTTGATCAACGGCGAGGCCGTCGATGGCGCCTCGCAGTTCGACGTCATCAACCCCGCCACGGCCGAGCCCTTCGCGCGCTGCCCCAAGGCGGACGCCGACCAGCTCAACGCCGCCGTCGCCGCGGCCAAGGCTGCCTTCCCCGCCTGGGCGGCGACACCGATCGAGGAACGCGCCGCCAAGGTCGAGGCGGTCGCCGCGCGGCTGCAGGAACGGCTGAGCGAGTTCGCCAGCCTGCTCACCACCGAACAGGGCAAGCCGCTCGACCAGGCCACCGGCGAGGTGATGGGCACGGTGTTCACGCTGCGCGCCTTCACCCAGATGCGCCCCGAAACCAAGGTGCTGCGCGAGGAGGGCGGAAACCGCGTCGTCGAGCATCGCACCCCGCTGGGCGTGGTCGCGGCGATCACGCCGTGGAACTTCCCGATGATCCTCGCGGCCAACAAGATCGGCCCGGCGCTGGTCGCCGGCAACACCATGGTGCTCAAGCCCGCGCCGACCACGCCGCTGACCTCGCTGCTGATGGGCGAGATCTTTGCCGAGCTGCTGCCGCCGGGCGTGATCAACATCGTCTGCGACCAGAACGACCTGGGCGCGCTGCTGACCGCGCATCCGGATGTGGCCAAGGTCGCCTTCACCGGCTCCACCGCGACCGGCAAGAAGGTGATGGCGAGCGCCGCCGACGGCGTGAAGCGGGTGACGCTGGAGCTGGGCGGCAACGACGCCGCGATCGTGCTCGACGATGTCGAGCCGGCGCTGGCGGCCAAGAAGGTGTTCCAGGGCGCGATGTACAATGCCGGGCAGATCTGCGTGGCGGTGAAGCGCGCCTATGTGCCCGAGGGGATGTACGAGGACTTCTGCGCGGAAATCGCCGAGCTCGCTCGCAACACGGTGGTCGACGACGGCGCCAAGCAGGGCGCCAAGGTCGGCCCGGTGCAGAACGCGATGCAGTTCGAGAAGGTCAAGGCGCTGATCGAGGATGCCAAGCAGCGCGGCACCGTGCTCGCCGGCGGCGAGCCGCTCGACCGCCCCGGCTATTTCATCCCGCCGACGATCGTCCGCGATCTCGACGACGATGCCCCGCTGGTCCGCGAGGAGCAGTTCGGCCCGGTGCTGCCGGTGCTGAAGTATCGCGACATCGAGGAAGTTATCGCCCGCGCCAACGACTCCGAGTACGGCCTGGGCGGCACGATCTGGGGTCGCGACGTGGCGCGCGCGACGGAGGTGGCGATGAAGATCGACAGCGGCACGGTGTGGGTGAACCAGCATCTCGCCATCGACCCGCGCATCCCGTTCCGCGGATCGAAACAGTCGGGGCTGGGCGGCGAGCTCGGCCAGGCGGGCCTGCACGAATATACCCAGGCCCATATCGTCAATGCGGTCGAGCTGGAGCCGGCCGCCTGAGCGCGGTCGAACATTTCACCACCCAGGCGGTGCCGCCCCAGCGGCGGCACCTCTTCTGGCGCGACATCGTCGCCGAGGCCTTTCCGGGCATGACCGCCATCGCCCCCGAAGGCATCCGCGCCGATCTCGCCCGATGGCACCTGGGGCCGGTGGGCCTTGCCCGCGCCCGCAGCGCGCGGGCGCAGGTGCGGCGCGAGGGCAATCGCGACGGGCACAATGTGCTGCTCCACCTCCAGCGGCGTGGACGGCTGACGATGCTGCACGGCGATGCGGCCGTCTCGGGGGGCATGGGCGACATCCTGATCGCCGACGACAGCCGCCCCTATGCGATCGACATTTCCGATGCGAACGAATGCCTGATCCTGCAGGTGCCCGCCGCGCTGCTCGGCGACGGCATCGGGCGCAGCAATCTGCACGGCCGGCTGCTGCCGGGGCAGGATCCGCACGTCGCCTTCCTCAACCACATGCTGCTCGGGCTGTGGGACCAGCGCGCGATGCTCGGCGATATCGACGAGGGCGTGGGCGAGCTGCTGGTCGACGCGACCCGGCTCGTCTGTCGCCAGCAATGTCGCGCCACCTTCGTCGCCGCTGGCGCGGAAACGCCCGTGGCCTATGCGCTGCGGCACCTCGCCGATCCCGAGCTCGGCACCGCGAGCCTGTGCGCGGCGACTGGGCTGAGCCCGCGTGCGGTGCAGAAGGCGTTCCTTCGTGAGACCGGGCTGACCCCCACCGCCTTCGTCACCGATCGCCGGCTCACCCGCGCGGCCGAATTGCTGGTGGCGGAGCCGGGTCGCAGCGTGACCGATATCGCCTTCGCGCTCGGCTTCAATGACGCCGCCTTTTTCAGCCGCTGCTTCCGCCGCCGGTTCGGCACCACCCCGCGCGCGTGGCGCTGCGAGGGTGCGCGTCCGTCCTGATCGCGGTGCGCGCCCGTCCAAGACGGGCCGCCAGGCAGGCGCTAGCCTCCTCCCATAAGCGCCGGAAAGGCGCATCATCGGGAGAGGAAATATGCGCATTGGTCTCGCCACGGCCCTGCTCGCGTCGGCGGCATGGGCGGTGCCCGTCTGGGCACAAACCACCGAACCGCCGGCCCAGCCCGACGCCAAGCCGCAGGACGGCGGCATTGCCGAAATCGTGGTGACCGCGCAGAAGCGCGCCGAAAACGTCCAGGACGTGCCCATCGCCATCTCCGCCTTCGGGGCGACCACGCTGCAGGAGCGGGCCGTGGGCAGCGTCGCGCAGCTCTCGGCCATTGCACCCAACGTCAATCTCGATGCAGGCACCCCCTTCTCGGGCTCGCCTGCGGTGCTGTCCGCCTATATCCGCGGCATCGGATCGGACGATTTCGCCTTCAACATCGATCCCGGCGTCGGCCTCTATCTCGACGGCGTCTATCTGGCGCGTACCGTGGGCGCCAACCAGGACTTGATGGACGTCGCCCGTGTCGAGGTGCTGAAGGGCCCGCAGGGCACGCTGTTCGGCCGCAACACGATCGGCGGCGCGATCTCGATCGTCACGCGCGATCCGGGCAAGGAGTTCCGCGTCCAGGGCGACGTGACCACCGGCAGCTACAAGCGCCTCAATGCACGCGGTGCGGTCGACATCCCCATCACCGGCGAACTCGGCGCGATCCTCAGCTTCGGCGTGCAATCGCGCGACGGCTTCCTGAAGCGGATCCCCTATCCCGACCAGCGCGCCAACAACACGCCCTCCTACACCGCCTTCTCGGCGGCCGGATACGGCAATTCCCCGCGCGAGGGCGGCAACGACAACTGGAATCTGCGCGGCAAGGCCAAATGGTCGAACGGCGGTCCGCTCACCCTCACGCTCTCCGGCGACTACAGCCGCGACAAGGGTACCAGCGCCAACAAGCTGATCGCCACGGCGGAGACGGTGCCCGGCAATTTCGCCGGTAGCGCCAACCTGCCCGGCACCGCCTTCGACCCCACCGGCACGACCGGCTTCAACTTTGCCGGGCTCTACAATTTCTGCATCGGCGCAAGCTCGGCGCAGATCGCCGCCCGCAACGCCCAGGCGCTGTGCGGCACCTCCGGCACCCAGTTCAACCCGCGCTTCCAGGTGCCGAGCTATGCCGGCGTCAACGTCGATACCAACCCGTCCAACAACCGGCTGCCCTGGGACAGCCGCTATCTCATCGCCGATCCGGATAAGAGCTACGCCACCGGCAACAGCTTCTCGGACCTCAAGAACTGGGGCTTCTCTGGCGTGATCGACTATGACCTGAGCGATGCCGTCGCGCTCAAGTCGATCTCCGCCTACCGCCAGCTCAACTGGGCCGCCGGGCTGGACGCCGATGGCTCGCCGCTCAACTTTCTCCAGCTCAGCTTCACCATGCGCCAGTGGCAGTTCAGCCAGGAGGTCCAGCTGCTCGGCAAGGCGCTGGACAACAAGCTGAACTATGTGCTCGGCGGCTATTATTTCAAGGAAGCCGGCAACCTCCATGATTATGTGACCTTCGCCGAGGGGCAGGTGCAGGTCGATGGCCCCAACCGGCTGGAGACCGCCAATTATGCCGCCTTCGGCCAGATCGACTATCGCGCCACCGACTGGCTCGGGCTCACCATCGGCGGCCGCTACACCAACGAAAAGAAGCGCTTCGAAGGCGGCCAGCAGGAACTGAACGGCTTCAACTACAAGCTGTTCGGCTGTTCGGACGCGAACGGCAACATC
This sequence comes from Sphingomonas sp. R1, assembly GCF_025960285.1. Taxonomy (GTDB): domain Bacteria; phylum Pseudomonadota; class Alphaproteobacteria; order Sphingomonadales; family Sphingomonadaceae; genus Sphingomonas. The sequence continues at coordinate 200,692 of NZ_CP110112.1, forward strand.
CGGCCGGCCGGTCCTTTCCCGCTGGCGCCAGTCTCCTGCCAGGCAGGCCTCGGCTATCCGGACCCCAGCAATCCGGTGCGCGTCTATGTGCCGGGGATGAACCGGAAGTCGTTCAGCGACTTCTCGCCGAAGTTCGGCGTGCAGCTCCACCCGAACGACGATGTCATGGTCTATGGCAGCTGGTCGCGCGGCTACAAGACCGGCGGCTGGACCACCCGCCTCACCAATCCGCAGGGCAATGTCGCGCCCGACTTCAACGAGGAGAAGGCGACGACGATCGAGGTGGGCGTCAAGTCGACGCTGTTCGACCGCAAGCTGCAGCTCAACGCCGCGGCGTTCACCACCGACTACAAGGACATCCAGCTCAACATCCAGATCGGCACCTCGCCTACCATCGCCAATGCCGGCGATGCGCGGATCCGCGGCTTCGAGCTGGAGGCGATCGCCGCCCCCGTGCGCGGCCTCACGATCAACAGCTCGCTGGGCTATATCGACGCCTATTACACCCGCGTCTCGGCCGCCGCCGCGGCGGTGGGCGGTCCGAGCCCGTTCCAGGCGGGCACCGTGGTCGGCGCGCCGCTGCCCAAGACGCCCAGCTGGAAGGTCAACGTCTCGCCCCGCTACGAAACGCGGATCGGCAATGGCGGATCGGTGATCCTGCTCGCCGACTGGAGCCATGCGAGCAGCGTGTGGAACGATACCCAGCGCACCTATGTGCTGCGCCGCGGTGCGGTCGACCTCGTCAATGCCAGCATCGCCTATCAGGAGCCGGGCGCGCATTGGACGCTGACGGCGGGCGGCACCAACCTCACCGACAATCGCTATCTCACCTCCGGCGGCGCGAACATCGCCGACGGCACCTTCTTCGGCACCTATAGCCGCCCGCGCGAATGGTATGTGCGGTTCGGCTTCAAGTTCTAACGGGAGCAAAGGCATGGACATCCACGCAGCCGTCACCGAGGCGGCAGGCGGCGGCTTTCGGATCGAGACGCTGCGGATCGATGCCCCGGGCCCGGCGCAGGTATTGGTGCGCGTCGTCGCCTGCGGCGTGTGCCACACCGACATGGTGATGCGCGACGGCGCGCTGCCGGTCCCCTTTCCTGCCGTATTCGGCCATGAGGGCGCCGGCGTGATCGAGGCGGTGGGGCCGGGGGTCGGCGGCCTCGCGGTGGGCGACCGGGTGCTGCTCAGCTTCGACAGCTGCGGTGCCTGCCCCGCCTGCCACGACCATCAGCCGGGCTATTGCCCCGAATTCTTCCCGCGCAACTTCCTCGGTGCGCTCGCCCCCGATCAGGGCGGGCTGTGGCGCGGGGAGGAACGGATCGGCAGCAACATCTTCGGCCAGTCGGCCTTCGCCACCCACGCACTCGCCCATCCGCGCAACGTGGTGAAGGTGGATGCCGACCTGCCGCTCCCGCTGCTCGCGCCGCTCGGTTGCGGGATCCAGACCGGGGCCGGCACCGTGCTGGAAACGCTGCGCCTCCAGCCCGGCCAGTCGATCGCGGTGTTCGGCGCGGGGGCGGTCGGGCTGGCCGCCGTGATGGCGGCGGCGATCGCCGGGGCAGGGCGGATCGCCCTGCTCGACCGCCACGCCCACCGGCTCGCACTGGGCGAGGAGCTTGGCGCGACTGAAACCGCCGCCAGCCTCGATATGCTGTCCGGGCCGTTTGATCACATCGTCGATACGACCGGCGTGCCCGCGCTGCTCGGTCCGGCGATCGACCTGCTGGGCGCACGCGGCACACTGGCCCTGGTCGGCGCCTATCCGTCCGACCCCAAGCTGGCGCTCGATGCCTCGGCGATCATGAGCCTCGGCCGCAGGATCGTCGGCGTGGTCGAGGGCGGCATCGATCCGCAGCGCTTCATCCCCGAGCTGATCGCGCACTATCGTGCCGGCCGGCTGCCGATGGAGAAGCTGGTGCGCACCTATCCCTTTGCCGCCATCGATCAGGCGATTCACGACTCCGAAACCGGTGCGGTGATCAAGCCGGTGCTGCTGATGGAGGCGGACGCATGACCCCGGGAACCCCGCGACCCGATGTCGCCGCCTTTCTCGCCTATCTGGAGGAAAACGCGGCGCCCCCGATCTCGGCGCTGCCGGTGGAAGCGGCGCGGCTGGTGATGCGCGCGAACTGCGCCGTCGCCGATCTGCCGCCGACGCCGCTGGCCCGCGTGCAGGACTGGACCATCCCCGGCCCCGCCGGCGCGATCCCCGCCCGGCTCTACGACCGGCGCCTCGATCGGCTGTCCGGCCCGCTGGTGCTGTTCTTCCATGGCGGCGGGTTCGTGATCGGCGATCTGGGCACGCATCACAGCTTCTGCACCTGGCTGGCCGATACGCTCGACCTGCCGGTGCTCGCGATCGACTATCGCCTTGCCCCCGAGCACCCCTACCCGGCCGCGGTGGACGATGCCGAAGCGGCGGCACGCTGGATCGCCGGTGCCCCGGACGTGTTCGGCTTCCAGGTGACCGGACTCATCCCCTGCGGCGACAGTGCCGGCGGCAACCTGGCCATCGTCACCACGCAGCAGCTGGCCCTGCGGCCGGCATCGGTGCCGGTCCGCGCCTGCTGGGCACTCTACCCCTATGTCGGCGGTGGCACGGACTGGCCGTCGCACCGCCGCTTTGGGGAGGGCCATTTCCTCGCCGCCGATGACATGGCCTGGTTCGACGCACGTTATGCCGCGCCGGAGGGCGATCCCCGCCATGACTGCCTGTTGGGACCGGTCCCGCCGACGCCGCTGCTGCTCCACACCGCCGAGCTGGATCCGCTCCACGACGCTGCCCATGCCTATGCCGATCGGGTCGCCGCCACCGGCATGCCCGTGCAGCGACTGGAAGCGATGGGCATGATTCACGGCTTCATCCATTTCCGTCAGGCATTGCCTTCCGCCCAGGAGGACTGCGCGGCCTTTGCCGCCGCCGCGCGCGCCATGCTGGCAGGCCCGCTCGCGGTGCCGGCCTGACCGGCCGCACTCCTTCCAAGCCGCGTGGGAACGCGATTGCCGCCTGATGGGTTCAGGCGGTTCGTTCCGGCGAGACAACGAGAGGGATGGAATGCGCGCACGGTATCTGTTGGCGATGACGGCGCTTGCGCTTGCCGGCTGCACGGGCAAGCGCAGCGACGGCGCGCCGCCCAAGGCGCAGGACAAGATCACGGTGCCGCCCGAGCTTTCCAATCTCACCCTGCCGCTCGACGCCGGTCTGACCGATCTGGCCGCCGCGCTGGAACGGGCGGTGCCGCGCCGTTTGTGGGGCATCGACGCCGCCGGCCAGACATGCGTCGATTCCAAGCGCGTCGATCTCGGCATCGCCACCGTCAAGACGCCGAAGATCAAGTGCCGCATCGTCGGCGACGTCACGCGCGGCCGGATGACGATCGGCGGCAGCGGCGAGACGATCCGCCTGGCGATGCCGCTGCACGCGGTCGTCCGGGCTGAGAATGTCGCGGGCGTCGCGCGCGAAACGGCAACCGCGGACGCGATGGCCCATGCCGTGATCCGTCTCTCGCTCGCCCCCGACTGGACGCCGCACGGCAAGATCTCGATCGACTATGCCTGGGCCGATGCCCCGCACGTCGATCTGCTCGGTCAGCGCATCGAGTTCACCCGCCAGGCGGATCGCAAGCTGGCGCCGATCGTCGCCAAGCTGGAGCGCGAACTGCCGCGCGAGCTGCAGAAGCTGGGCGTGCGCAAGAAGATCGAGGAGGCATGGCGGTCGGCCTTCACCACCCTGTCGCTCAACCGCGAGGATCCGCCGGTGTGGATGCGGGTGACGCCCAAGCAGCTGCGCTATGGCGGCTATGCGATCAGCGGCAACCATCTCCAGCTGCGGCTCGGCATGGAGGCACGGACCGAGACCTTTGTCGGCCAGCGACCGGCCGATCCCACCCCTACCCCGCTGCCCGCGATGCAACCGCTCACGGGGCAGATCGGCAAGGTCTCGCTGTTCCTGCCGGTGATCGCCGACTATCAGGAGCTGGAGCCGGTGCTGATGAAGGCGCTGGTCAAGCGCCAGGCGCGGCCGTTCGAGGTGCCGGGCGTCGGGCCGGTGCGGGCGAAGTTCGAAAAGGCCACGATCTACGGTACCAAGGGCAAGCAGATGGCAGTGGGTCTGCTCTTCTCGGCGGAGGACGTAGCCGGGCGGATCGGGCGAACGCGCGGCACCGTGTGGCTGACCGCGACGCCGGTCAACCTGCCCAATTCGCGCCGGGTCGACTTCCAGAATCTGGGGGTCAGCGGCACCACCGACATGACCGGCGGCGACCTCATCCTGCAGCTGATGAACGCCCCCGGGATGAGCGGCTTCATCGCTGGCGCCCTCACCCAGAATTTCGAGCGCGACTATGCCGAGCTGCTCGGCAAGGTCAGCCGTGCGATCGCCAGCCGGCGCGAGGGGCCGCTCAGGATCGATGCCCGGATGGACCGCACCCGCACCGGCGCGCTCCAGGCATCGGGCCAGGGGCTGTATTTGCCGGTATGGGCCGAGGGAACGGCGACCGTGCGGCTCGCCCGCTGAGCGGTCAGGCCGAGAGGAACACCACGCCGGGCAGATCGGTCCCGTGCGCGGCCGGGCCCAGCCGCCCGTCCTTCGCCAGGGCCAGCCGCGCGATGTTGGCCGAACGCTCGTTGGCAACGAGCAGTTCGCCGGCCTCTTCGCGGAGCAGGAACAGCCGGGGCCAGTGCCCGCCGCACGCGGCATGCTGGATCGGCGCCAGCCCGCCGGCGCGGTCGATCGCGAACACCGCGATGCTGTCATGCCCGCGATTGGAGATATAGAGCCGCGTGCCGCCGCGATTGACCGCGATATGCGCACCGGCAGAGGCGCCGGTGAAACCCTTGGGCAGCGTCGAGAGCATGGCGAGCGCGGTGAAGCGGCCATCGGGGTGCGCGCGCAGCACCGTCACCGTGTTGGCCAGCTCGGTGACCAGATAGGCGATCGGCAGCTTCGGATGGCGCGCCAGGTGGCGCGGGCCCGCGCCGGGATCGGTACGATAGGCGATGCTGGTGTCGATCGCGCCCTTCGCGCCGATCCGGTGCAGGAACACCGCGTCCGCGCCGAGATCGACCGAATGGAGCTGCGTGCCCCCGGCGGTAAAGCCCACCCAATGCGCGTGCGGGCCCGTCTGGCGCTCGCGATTGGGGCCGCTGCCCTCGTGCGCGATCCGGCGAGCCTCGCCGATCGGGCGACCGGCGGGATCCAGTGCGAACAGCGCGACGCTGCCGCTCGAATAATTGGCCACCGCCAGCCGGCGGCCGTCCTGCGACAGGGCGGCATGGCACGGATCGGCGCCCAGCGTGGATGCGTCCGCGATCCGTCTGAACGAGGCATCATAGACGCCGAGCCGCCCTTCGGCCTGCTCGTCGAGCAGGTAGCGCAGGCCGGTCGCGCCACGCACGCCGAACGAGGCATTGCGGATTGCCGGCAGCGGCGTGCCGGTCGTCCAGCCCTTGGCCCCGGGCAGCAGCGGCACCAGGCCGGGGCCGCCCTCGTTCCGATAGGTGCCGGCGATCAGGCCGGTGTCGTTCGTGCGGGCCAGCAGCGCGGTCGGGCAGGCGCCGAGCGCGACCGCGGAGCCGAGCAGCGCGCGACGGCTCAGCGAAGGTGCGGAATGGGTCATAGGGTATTGAAGCCTTTCGCTTTCTTGCCGTCAACGCTGAACCTTTGCGGTGGCCGCGCGCTGAACCCCACGCAACAGGGAGCAGCACCATGACCACCGGAGCCAGCCGCCGCGATCTTCTGAAAACCGCTGCGGCCGCAGGTGCCGCTACTGCCGCCGGGCCCGCCTTCGCGCAAGCCGCGAGCACGGCGCCGGCACCCGACCCGCAGACCAAATATACCGATCGCCCGTTTCCCGAGCAGCGCCAGAAATGGCCCGCCCTCCAGCGCGACATGCAGCCGGTGCCCGATTGCGGCGAGCGCAGCTATCGCGGATCGGGCAAGCTGGCCGGGCGCAAGGCACTGGTGACCGGCGGCGACTCCGGCATCGGTCGCGCCGCGGCGATCGCCTTTGCCCGCGAGGGCGCCGACGTCGCGATCAACTATTTTCCGACCGAGGAACCCGATGCGCAGGACGTCGCCAAGCTGCTGCGCGGCGAGGGCCGCAAGGTGGTCCTGCTCCCCGGCGACCTCACCGATCAGGGCTTCTGCGTCGATCTGGTCGCCCGCGCCCATCGCCAGCTCGGCGGGCTCGACATCCTGGTGAACAATGCCGCCTACCAGCAGTCCAAGGCTTCGATCGCGGAGATCAGCTTCGAGCAGTTCGATCGCACGCTGAAGACCAATCTCTACGCGATGTTCTGGATCACCAAGACGGCGATCCCGCTGATGAAGCCCGGCGCAGCGATCATCAACACCGCCTCGGTCAATTCCTTCGCGCCCGAGAAGGAACTGCTCGACTATGCCACCACCAAGGGCGGAATCGCGATCTTCACCAAGGGCCTGGCCAAGCAGCTCGCCAAGCAGGGAATCCGGGTGAATGCCGTGGCACCGGGGCCGATCTGGACGCCGCTGCAGGTCGCCGGCGGCCAGCTGCCGGGCGAGATGGGCAAGTTCGGCCAGGATACACCGCTTGGCCGTGCCGGCCAGCCGGCCGAGCTGGCACCGCTCTACGTTGCGCTCGCCTCGAACGAGTTCAGCTATACCGATGGCAGCGTGTTCGGGGCGAATGGCGGCACCGGCGCCGTCTGACGCCACCCGGGCAACGGCATAGCCCGAACGCATCGCCGATCACCCCCAACGCCTGCCGAACCCGCATCGGCAAGCTTTCGCTAACTATGCTTGCGACCCGCTCCTTAACCGTACTGCGCCTAGAACAACCCCGGTTGCCACTGCGACGGTGCAAGGAGCCGGGGGCGTGTCTAGCGTATCGAGGAAGTTCCTGGCGGCGGGTGCCGCCATGGGGTTGGCATTGCTGGCCGCCTGCGATGGCGGCGGTGGCGGCGGCACGAGCGGCGGCGGTCTGGTCGGTCCGGCCGCGGCCCCCTCTCCCGCGCCGACGCCGGCCGGCGTCACCCTGGACGACAGCGTCCGCCTGGCGCAGCAGGCGAGTTTCGGACCCACGGTCGCGCTGGTCGAGCGCATCCGCGCGCTGGGGGTCCCGGGCTGGCTCGACGAGCAGTTCGGCGCCACCGGCAGCACCTATGCCGATCTCGCCACCGACGTGCGCAGCGACAGCTGCGCCGCCGGCGACACGGCGTGCACGACGCTGCGCTTCACGCGAACGCCGGTGGCGATGCGCTTCTATGCCGACGCCATCACCGCGCCCGATCAGCTGCGCCAGCGGGTCGCCTTCGCCCTCTCGCAGATGATCGTCGCCTCCGAAGCGGCGGTCCGCTCGACCGCAGGCATCGCCGCGTTCAACCAGCTGTTCCTGACCAATGCCTTCGGCAATTATCGCGATCTGCTGCTCGCGGTGACGATGAACGGCTATATGGGCGACTATCTCGACATGGCGGACAGCCGCCGCGGCACGCCATCCGAAAACTACGCCCGCGAATTCCTGCAGCTCTTCTCGATGGGGCCGGACCAGCTGGCGATGGACGGCACGCCGCAGCGCGACGCCAGCGGCGGCACCATTCCCAACTATACCGCCGACGATATCCGGGAGGTTGCCCGTGCCCTCACCGGCTGGACCTATGCGCGGGTCGGCAATGCCGCCGCCACGGACAATCAGGCGATCGCCTATGCCCAGCCGATGATCGCGGTGCCCGGTCGCTACGACAGTGCCGAGAAGAAATTCCTCGGCACCACGGTAGCGGCCGGCGCCTCGCAGCAGGCGAGCGTGGCGGCCGTGATCGACGCCGCGTTCAACCACGGCTCGACGCCGCCCTTTGTTGCACGCCACCTGATCACCCACCTCGTCACCCCCAATCCCTCGCCGGCCTATATCGGTCGGGTCGCCGCGGTGTTCGTCAACAACGGCAGCGGCGTGCGCGGTGACCTGAAGGCGGTGGTCCGCGCGATCCTCACCGATGCCGAGGCACGCACCCCCCAGCCGTCGAGCGGCGGCAAGCTCAAGGAACCGGTGCTGGCGATGACCAGCCTTGCGCGCGCGATCGGCGTCACCACCGACGGCTATGTCTTCCAGGTGCGCGACGCGACCATCGCGCAGCCGGTGATGCGGGCGCCCTCGGTGTTCAACTTCTATCCGGACGACTTCCCGCTGCCGGGCAGCGCCACCCTTCGCAGTCCTGCCTCGAAGCTGCTGACCAGCAGCACCGTGCTGCGGCTCCACAACCTCGTCTATGACTGGACGGTGAGCGGCGATGCCGGGCGCAGCGAATATGCCGCCGTCAGCACCATTCCCGGCAGTTCGGGCTCGGTGCCGGTCTGGGCCGACTGGGAGGCGTTCGGCGACAATGTCGACGGCATGGTCGATCGCATCAACCTGCTCCTGTTCGCCAACGGCCTGACCAAGGCGCAGCGCGACGCGCTGAAGGCCGCCGGCGTCGCCGTCACCATTGCCGATCCGAAGCTGCAGGCCCGCAAGCGGGCGCAGATGATGCTCTACGTCGCCGGCACCAGCCCGATGTTCCTGGTCGATCGCTGAGGACCCCCCGCCCATGTCGCTTTCCCGCCGCGATTTCGTTCGCCTCACCGCCGGCACCGGCGCGCTCGCCGCACTCGGCCAGTTCGGCCGCACCGCTGCCATCGCCGCCCCCACCGGCAGCTTCCGCGCGATGGTCGGCATCTTCCTGTTCGGCGGCAATGACGGCTGGAACATGGTGATCCCCACCGATGCCCGGCACAGCGCCTATCTGGCGTCGCGCGGGAGCGTCGGCATCCCGCGCACCTCGCTGACGCCGCTGACCAACAGCAGCTATGCGCTGCACCCGGCGATGGCGGCGCTGCGGCCGATCTGGGACGAGGGCGCGCTGGCGCTGGTGCTCAACGCAGGCACGCTGTTCGCGCCGCTCACCAAGGCGACCTACCAGTCGCGCACCGATCTGCGTCCGGCCAATCTGATGAGCCATTCGGACGAGCAGGATCACTGGCAGGGTCTGCGCGCGCGCGAGACCAGCCGCGACGGATTCCTCGGCCGAATCGCCGACAAGATGTCGGGCGGCAGCCTGCCCCCGGTGATCTCGCTGGCCGGCGCGACGGTGGGCGTGCTCGGGCGCCAGACCACGCCGCTGATCCTGCCCAGCAGCGGCGGCCTGCCCGCGCGCAGCGGGTTCACCGCCGGCGGCACCGCGAAGAACAGCGCGATCACCGCGCTCGGCAGCAATGCCGATGGCTATGCGGTGCTCGACGGCGTCGCGGGGGACGTGACGCGCAGCTACGACCAGGCCGTCACCGCCAACACGATCCTCGCCGGCACCGCGCCGACCGATGCGTTCTTCGTCAATCCCACGACCGGCGCTGCGCTGACCAGCGATCTCGCCAAGCAGCTGATGATCGTTGCGCGCATGATCGCCGCGCGCGGCACGCTCGGCCATGCCCGCCAGAACTTCCTGGTCAGCCAGGGCGGCTACGACACCCATTCCGGCCAGGTGCAGGCGGGCAGTACCGCCACCGGCCTGCACGCCAATCTGCTCGGCGATCTCGCCATGGCGATGGCGGGGTTCCACAAGGCGATGGGCTCGCTGGGGCTGGCGGGCAACGTCACCAGCTTCACGATGAGCGACTTCGGCCGCACCTATCTCGGCAACGGCCAGAGCGGCACCGACCATGCCTGGGGCAGCAACCACATCGTGATGGGCGGCGATGTGGCGCCGGGCGCGGTGCTCGGCCGCTATCCCGATCCGGTGCTGGGCGGCGCCGACGACATCACCAAGGAAGGCCGTTTCGTGCCGGCGGTGGCGCAGGAGGAATATCTCGGCGCGATCGCCCGCTGGCACGGCGTGGCGGATGCCGACCTGCCCTATGTCTTCCCCAACTGGTCGACCTGGAGCAGCGCCGGACGCGGGCCGCTGGCGCTGTTCAGGGCCTGAGTCTCATTCCTCGTCGGGATAGGGGCCCTTGCCGCCCTCGCGGATGAACTGGTCGGTGCGGCTGTCGATCACGGTCAGCGGTACCGATCCCAGCTGCAGCATCGCATCGTGCCAGGCGCGGATGTTGAATTTGGGCCCCAGCGCCTTTTCCGCGCGTGCGCGGGCGTCGAGGAACGCAAGTTCGCCCATATAATAGCTCAGCGCCTGGCCCGGCCAGGCGATGTAGCGGTCGACCTCGGTCTCGATCTCGTGGTTGCTGAGCGCGGTGTTGTCGCGGAGAAAGGCTTGGCCCTGCTCGCGGGTCCAGCCCATCGCATGGATGCCGGTATCGACCACCAGTCGGGCCGCGCGCCACATCTGGTAGCTGAGCATGCCGAAGTGATCATAGGGCGTCTCGTACATGCCCATCTCGACGCCGAGCTTCTCCGAATAGAGTGCCCAGCCCTCGCCATAGGCGGAGAGATAGGTGTCGCGGCGAAACGGCGGCAGCGCCTTGTTCTCGTTGGCGAGCGGCATCTGGAAGGCATGGCCCGGCGCGCTTTCGTGGAGCGTCAGCGCGGTCAGCTGATAGAAGGGCCGCGACTTGAGGTCATAGGTGTTGACCAGATAGACGCCCGGCCCCCCGCGGCCGCCGGTGTAGAAGGGCGCGAGATCGTCCGGCACCGGCACGATCGCGAAGCGGCGACGCGGCAGGTGGCCGAAATACTGGCCGGCCTTGCCGTCGAACTGCTTGGCCGCCCAGGCGGCGTGATACAGCAGCTCGCGCGGGGTCTTGGCGTAGAATTGCGGATCGGTGCGCAGAAAGGTGAGGAAGGCCGGCAGGTCGCCGTCGAACCTGGCCTCGGCCTTCACCGTCATCATCTCGGCGCGGATCTTCGCCACCTCGCGCAGGCCGATGGCATGGACCTCGTCGGCGGTCATGTCGCGGGTCACATATTCGCGGATCTTGGAACGGTAATAGGCCTGGCCGTCGGGCAGCGTCGTTGCCGCCAGCGGCGTGCGGGCGCCGGGCATATAGTCCTTGCGCAGGAAGTCGAGCAGCTTGGCATGCGCGGGGATGACCGCCTCGCGGATCGCCGCCGCACCTTCGCGGCGCAGCTCGGCCTGGACCGATGCGGGGATGGCGCCCGGGAATTTCTGGAAGGGCGTGTAGTAGAGATTCTGCTCGACCGGCGCCTCCACCACCTGCGCCACGCCGATGTCACGGCCGGTGAGCGTCACCTTGGGCGGAGTGAACCCGCGGGCGAGGCCGGCGCGCATATTGGCGATGTTCTGGCCGAAATAGCGCGGCATGTCGCGCAGCGTCCGCAGATACGCACGATACTGGTCCTCGCGCACAAAGCTTTCGCGCGCCGATCCGGCGAGGTCGCTCCAGAAACTGGTGTCCGAGGTGAGCGGCTTCTCATAGTCGCGGAAGCGCTGTTCGGCGAGCAGCGCCTCGATCTGCCCCTTGTAGACCAGATAGTCGATCCGGCCCTTCGGGCTCAGCCTGGCCGGGTCGATGGCGGCCAGCTGACGCGACACCGCCGTCCAGCGTGCCAGCCGCGCCGCCTGTGCCGCCGGGCCGACATCGGGCAGGCCGCCCTTCGCCGCCGGATTGTCCTCGCCCGGCCCTTGCTGGGCGACGCGCCAGGTATATTCGCTGTCGATGATCGCCTTGAGCCGGGCATCCGGGCTCGCCGGCTTCGACGCGGGCGCGGCTGCGGTGGCGAGCAGGGCGGCGGTGAGGAGAAAAATGGGCTTCATGCAGTGAGGCTCGCTTCCAGCGCTAGGATCTCGGCAAAGAGCTTGTCGGGGATGCACACCCCTTCGGCAAGGCTGCGCGCACGCGCGGCATAGCGGCGCGCCGAAGGCAGACGGGCGCCTTGTCCCTCGATCGCATCGAACAACGCCTCGGCGCGGAGCAGATGCCCGGCAACCGCATCGCCGAGGAACCCGGCGGGGTCGATCGCGACGATCAGCTCGCCGCCCAGCGGCGAGGCGCCCGCGCCGGCATCGGCAGCGATCGATTCCGCGCTGGTCCAGTCGCCGATCAGCGGCCCAGCGACCAGCTCCACCATCGCGGCGAGGGCCGAGCCCTTGTGCCCGCCGAAGGTGCGCATCGCGCCGTCGAGGATCGCGGCGGGATCGGTGGTCGGCCGACCCTCGGCATCGACGCCCCAGTCGTCGGGCACCGCCTTGCCCGCCCGGCGCTGCAGTTCGATCTCGCCGCGCGCGACCATGCTGGTGGCGAAATCGAAGACGAAGGGCGATGCCGGCGCCGGACGCGGCCAGCCGAACGCGATCGGGTTGGTGCCGAACACCGGTCGCGCGCCGCCGGCCGGGGCGACCCAGGCGTGGCTGGGGGTGAAGGCCAGCGCCACCAGCCCCTCCTCCGCCAGCGCCTCCACCTCGGGCCACAGCGCGGCGAAATGGACGACGTTGTTGAGCGCCAGCGCGGCGATGCCACAGGCGCGCGCCTTGGCGATCAGCGCCGGCTTGCCCACCGCGAAGGCAAGCTGGGCGAACCCGCCGCCGCCCTCGACGCGTGCCAGCGCGCGGGCCGGCTCAGAGAGAAGCGGCACGGCATCGCGCGCCACCTTTCCCTTGGCGATCGTGTTGGCGGCGACCAGCAGCCGATAGATGCCGTGCGAGGCGCAGCCGTCCCGCTCGCCCGCAACCATCGTTTCGGCGACGGCCTCGACATGATCGTCCGCGAGGCCTGCCGCACGCAGCACCCGCCGGGCCAGCGTGCGAACCTCGTCCAGCGTCAGCCGAACGCCCGTCTCCTGCACCGCCGCGCTCATGGCCTGGCGGTGAACAGCACGACGCCGAACACCGGCCCGGCGCTGCTGCGATCATGGGGCACGAAGCGCACGCGCACGCTTTTCTTGCCCTTGGTCAGCGCCTCGGGGAGCGGATAGGTGACGTCGTAGAACTTGCCCGGCTGTTCCTTGTCGTTGAGCGTCTGGGTGGCGAGCTTCACGCCGTCGACGAGGATGTCGAAGCTGCGATCACGCTCGCCGCCCCAATAGGTCGCCTGGAGCAGCAGCGGGCCTTCCTTCACCTTCATCGTGAAGTCGAACCAGCCACCCGACCGCGCATCGCGCCCTTGCCGGCCCCGATAGGAGACGGGGTAGGAAATGTCCGAGCGCAGGTCATGGTCGCGCTCGGGCTGCATCTCGCCCAGATGCATCACGTCGACCGAGCGCGCGGCGACGTCCTTCAATCGCGCCTGCTCGGCGAGGAAGGCGGCCTGTTCCTCCCGCCACTGCGCCTCGCTGAACCGCCTGAAATAGACCGCGCTGCGCCGCGCATATTGGCGATAGAAGGGCGCGAAGCGGAGATCGCCAGGGCGCACCACCCCGCGCGTCTCATAGACCGCAGGCTCGGCAGCGGGGGTGAAGGCGGCAAGCAGATCCGCGCCGACCAGCGCCGGATCGGCGGCATGCCACGGTGTCGAGGTCGGGCCGAGATCCCCCGCCAGCACCATCGGCCCGCGCAGCACCGCGACCATGCTGTCATCCCCCGGAGTCGCCTCGAGCCGCAGCGCCATCGGCAAGGTGATCGCCAGCGTGTCCCCGGCCTTCCAGCGGCGCGCAACGATCGCATAGCCGCGATCGAAGCTCGCTCCCGCCGGCCTGCCGTTCACCGTCACCACCGCCTTGCCTTCTGCCCAGCCGGGCACGCGCAGCGCGATCGCGAACCGCCCGCCACGGGCAAGCTGGTCCAGCGTGAGCGTCGCCGTGCCCTCGAAGGGATAGGCGGTGTCGAGTACCAGCTTCGCCTTCTGCGCCTGCCAGTCGATCTCGGCGGGAATGTAGAGATTGACCAGCAGCGCCCCCTCGCCCTGCCAGAATGCCGCCTCGCCATGCTTGGCGTGGCTCTCCAGCCCCGAGCCGATGCAGCACCAGAAGGCATCCTCGTTCGGCTGCGAATATTGCCGCTCGGCGCCGCTCATCAGCGGAGTCATGTAGGTGAACCCGCCGGTCTCCGGGTTCTGGGCCGCCATCACATGGTTGAGATGCGCCCGCTCATAATAGTCGAACAGCGCCCCGTTCGGCTGCCACGCGAACAGGTGGCTGGTCAGCTTGAGCATGTTGTAGGTGTTGCAATGCTCGCACGTCTGGTCGGTGATGTGCTGGGCGATGCTGTCCGGCGCGGAGAAATATTCGCGGTCGGCATTGCCGCCGATCACATAGCTGTGGTGCTGGGTCACGCGCTCCCAGAAGAACCTGGCAGCGGTGGCGTCACCGGCATCCCCGGTGAGCTCGTGGATTCGCGCCAGCCCGATCAGCTTGGGCACCTGGGTGTTGGCGTGGAAGTTGGCGAGCTTGTCTTGCCGTGCCTTCAGCGGATCGAGCACCCGATCGTCGTACAGCCGCTTGGCGACCACCATCCAGCGCGCGTCGCGGGTGCGGGCGTAGAGCTCGGCGAAGCTTTCGTTCAGCCCGCCATATTCGCAACCCAGCATCTGCTGCATCTGCGCGTCGTCGAGCGCGGCGAACACCTTCTCGAAATAGCCGGCAAGGCCCAGCGTCACCTGCAGCGCCTGGGAACTGCCCCAGCCGGCATGGACGTCGAGCAGCCCGGCGAACAGCTTGTGCACGGTGTAGAGCGGGGACCAGCTGCCGTTGAGATCGAACCCGCCGGACTTGATCTGCCCCTGCATGATCTCCGGGAAGATCTCCTCCCCGTCGACGATCGTGCCGTCCTTCCGCTTGCGGCCCAGCGCGCCGACATAGCCGCTTCCGCGCTTCGCCTGCGCCTCGGCAAGTTCCGACACGATATAGTCGGCGCGGCGGCGCATTTCGGGGTCGCGGGTCTGCTGCCAGGTCAGCACCAGCGCGGTCAGATAATGGCCGAGCGTGTGCCCGGCGATCGTGTCGCTTTCCCAGCCCCCATAGATTGCGCCCTTGGGCGTGAGCCCGGCATATTTGCGGAAATTGTGGAGCAGCCGGTCCGGCTCGAGCTGGAGCAGCGCGCGGCGATTGACCTCGACGGCGCGGGCATAGTCGGACGGGCGCAACCGGAGTGCGGTGAGCGGCAGCGGCGAGAGCTTCGCCGGTAGCATCGCGGTATCTGCAGCGCGGGCGGCCGGCAGGGTCCCCGCCGCGAGCAATGCCTGGCCGGCACCTGCCAGCAATTCTCTCCGCGTCCGTGCCATGTTGCCCCCTCTGCGATCGTATACGATCTACGAAGGCTTTGCTCCGGGGTCAAGCGGGCCCATCAACGCGCCCGCCTCTATATTATATCGTATAATATTGTTGACCCTCTGTACGGACCATGGTCTACCGCCGATCCTGCACGGGGGAATTGCACGGATGGTAGCGGATCAACGGCGTGGCACCAGAGGGCACATGGCGCGGCTGCTCGCCAAGGGGCTTGCGGTAACCCTGCTCCCCGTGCCGGTCGCCGTCGCGCAGACGCCGGCACCTACGATCGAGACCCGCTACGCGCTGGCGGATCGCTATCTCGGCGACGGCCTGTCGAAGCTCGTGGTCGATCGCAGCCTGCGGACCGTGTTTGCGACCGACAGCACCGGCATTGTCTATCGTCATGGCCGCGAAGGCGAGCGGGTCGTCGCCTGGTATGATCTGGCGAGCGGGCGATCGCGCCCCATTGCGGCCGAAGCGGCGATCGCCGATGCGCTCGCCAAGGCGCTGGGACGCCCGCTCAAGCCCGCGGCGCTGCCGATCGAGGATCCCAGGATCGAAGGCGGTGCGCTTCAATTCAGCGCGTTCGACAAGCGCTGGACCTGGACCGCGGACGGCACCCTCGCCCCCGCCGCCAAGGGCGCCCCCGACGGCGACGATGCGCTGTCGCCCGACGGTCGCTTCCGCATCGTCGCGCGCGACTCCAACCTCCACGCGGTCGAGACGGCGACCGGCCGCGAGACCCCGCTGACCGAGGACGGCAATCGCGACCAGCCCTATGGCCGCGGCATCCCCCAGCTCGCCGACATCCTCGCGCAAGGGAGCGAGGACCCGAAGATGCCGGTCTCGGTCCGCTGGTCGCCCGACAGCAAGCGGATCGTCACCTGGCGGCTCGACACCCGCGACGTGATCCGGCTGGGCATCGTCCAGGCAACCCCGCCGGGGACGATCTATCCGCGCACCTTCCGCTACATCTATCCGCTTGCCGGCGCGGAAAAGCTGCCCCAGGCGACGCGGCTGGTGATCGACGTCGAGCAGGCGCTGCAAAGGCGCAAGGCCCGGCCGGTGCCGCTCGCCATCCCGAGCGAGTCGCTGCTCTACCCCAATGACCCCGACATGAGCTGGGTGAACGGCAAGGTCCGCGCCCAATGGACCGCGCGGGGCTACACGCAGCTTGCCGTCTATCAGGCCGATCCGGAGACCGGCGCCGCGACGGTGGTGGCGCGCGAGGCGATGACACCGAACGTGTCGGTCGTATCGAGCTTTTTCCAGCCCGCCCCCGAGCTGGGCGGCGAGCTGCTCGTTTCCGAACGCAGCGGCTGGGCGCAGCTCTATCTGGTGCGGCCGGATGCCCCGGAGGGCGGCATCCCGCTCACCCGCGGCGAATGGGAGGTCATCGGCATTCACCATGTCGATGCCGCCTCGGGCGCGATCCTGGTGACCGGCGTCGGCCGCGAAAAGGATCGCAATCCCTATTACACCGCGCTCTACCGGGTGAGCACGCGCGGCGAACCGCCGGTGCTGCTCACCCCGGAGCCGCTGCACCACGAGGTGCAGGTCGCGCCCGATGGCAAGAGCTTCGTCGACGCCATGTCGACGCCCAGCCAGCCGACGCGCACCGTGGTGCGCAGCGCGGTGGACGGCCGGATCCTGGTCGAGCTGGGCCGTGCCGACCCGTCGGCGCTGCTTGCCAGCGGCTATCGCATGCCCGAGCCGTTCGAGGGTGTCGCGGCGGACGGCACCACCCCGATCTGGGGCATGATCTACCGCCCGGTCGGGTTCGATCCCGCCCGCCGCTATCCGGTGATCGACAATGTCTATACCGGCCCCACCACGACCCAGGTGCCGGTAAGCTGGGGCGCCGCGGTGTTCGCGCCCGGATCGAGCGTCGCGCAGCTCGGCGCGATCGTGGTGTCGATCGACGGGCGCGGCACCTCGCGCCGAGGTCGTGCCTTCCGCATGCACGCCTATCGCAATCTCGGCGAGGTAGGGCTCGACGACCATATCGCGCTGATCCGCCAGATGGCGACCCGCTACCCGCAGTTCGACCTGTCGCGCGTGGGCGTGTTCGGCGGTTCCGCGGGCGGCTATGATACCGCACGCTTCGTGATCCGCCGCCCCGGCTTCTTCAAGGTCGGAGTCGCCTCCTCGGGCAACCACGATCTCCGGCTCGACAAGGCCTGGTGGCCCGAGGTGACGATGGGCGCCGCCAGCCCGAACGACTGGGCGCGCAACTCGAACATGGTCGCCGCGCCCAATCTCGGCGCGAAGCTGCTGCTGATCCATGGCGACATCGACGACAATGTGCCGGTCACCGAAAGCTTCCAGCTCGCCACCGCGCTGATCTGGGCGGGGCGCGACGTCGACATGGTGGTGCTGCCCAACACCACCCACGCGGTCTACCAGCCCTTCTTCTGGCGCAAGTTCCGCGACTATTTCGTGCAGCATCTGCTCGGCGAGGCGCCGCCCGCCGACATCCGCTTCGACACGCCGGCCTGGCGCGAAGAGCTGCCGCTGCTGCGCCCCGAAAAGTGAGATCCCCGATGCGTGTGTCCCGCCTGCTCCTCGCCGCTGCCGCCCTCGCGGGGGTCAGCAGCCTGCCCCTGGCAGCCCCCCTGGTCGCGCAGGAGAAGCCCGCCGCCAGGCCGGTCTTCCCGCCGATCCGCACCACGCCGATGCGCGTCGGCGCCTTTCTGCTCGCGCTGCGCAGCGACACCGGCACGCTCGCCCGCCTCTCCCCCGCCGCCGAGCCCGGCTTCGACTTCGTCCCCGGCAAGCGCGAGGCCGAGCGGCAAGGCGACGGCTACAACCATATCGGCGACATCAACCTGCGCCTGCGGACCGCCGGAAGCGCCTGGCGCGACTTCGCCTCCGCCCGCGCGCGCAAGCCGATCGCGTCGCTGCCGCTGACCCCGGGCGTGTTCGCCGCCGCCGACATCACCGCCAGCATGGGCGAGGGCATTCCGCTGCGCGTCGAGCGGCGATGGGCGAACGCGGGCGGCGTGCCGGTACTGCGCTTCCGGTTGATCAATCGCTCGGCGGCCCCGGTCGAGATCGGCGGGCTCGGCCTGCCGATGGTGTTCGACAACATCATCCAGGATCGCACGCTGGAAACCGCGCACGCCGAGGCGAGCTTCGTGGATCCCTATATCGGCCGCGACGCCGGCTATCTCCAGGTCACGCGGCTGAACGGCAAGGGCCCGGCGCTGCTGGTGCTGCCCGACGGCAGGACGCCGCTGGAAAATTACGCGCCGCTCAAGAACCCGGGCGAGCCCCTGGCGATCTTCACCGACAAGAGCCGGCGCAGCCAGGTCTCCGAAGGCTTTTACGACTGGACGGTGGCGTCCAAGGGCTTTGTCGAGCAGGAATGGCGCCAGGCCGGCGAGCAGTGGAACCCGCCGACCGGCTTCACCCTTGCCCCCGGCGAAGCGCGCACCATCGGCGTGCGGCTGGTGCAGGCGCCGTCCATCCGCGGCATCCAGTCCACCCTCGTCGCGCAGGGGCGGCCGGTGGCGCTGGGCGTACCCGGCTATGTGGTGCCGAGCGATCTCGAAGCATCGCTCTTCCTGAAATACGCGCAGCCCGTGACCAAGCTGGACGTTTCGCCCGCCGCCGCGATGACCATCACCGCGGCGGGCATGGTGAACGGCTGGCGGCGCTATGCGGTGCGGGGCACCGGCTGGGGACGCGCCCGCCTCACCATCACCTATGCCGACGGCACGACCCAGACGGTGCAGTATTTCGTCACCAAGCCGCTCGAGCAGACCATGGCCGATCTCGGCCGGTTCACCACGACGAAACAGTGGTTCGACGATCCCAAGGACCCGTTCGGCCGTGCGCCCGCGATCCTCAGCTATGATCGCGAGGCGGGCAAGATCCTGACCCAGGAGCCGCGGGTGTGGATCGCAGGGATGAGCGACGAAGGCGGCGCCGGCGGCTGGATCGCCGCGATCATGAAGCAGCTCGACAATCCCGATCCGGCCGAGATCGAACGACTGGAAACGCTGGTCGACAAGACGATCTTCGGCCGGCTGCAGCTAGCCGACGGCCCGCATATCGGGGCGGTGAAGAAGAGCCTGTTCTACTATGATCCCGAGGCGCTGCCGGGCCTGTACGATCCGGCGTCCAACTGGAAGAGCTGGACCAGCTGGTCAAGGAAGGACGCCGACGATCTCGGGCGGTCGTTCAACTATCCGCATGTCGCGCTCGGCTATTGGACGCTGTACCGGCTGGCGCGCAACCACCCCGGGCTCGTCACCCATCACGACTGGCGCTGGTATCTCGACCATGCCCGGCTGACGATCGTCGCGATGATGCGGGATGCCCCCTATTATACCCAGTTCGGGCAGATGGAGGGCGAGGTCTTCGTCGACATCCTCGACGATCTGAAGCGCGAAGGCATTGCCGACGGCGTCGCCCAGATCGAGGCGCTGATGAAGTCCCGTGCCGACCATTGGGCCACGCTTGCCTATCCGTTCGGCAGCGAGATGGCGTGGGATTCGACCGGCCAGCCCGAGGTTCATGCCTGGATGCGCTATTTCGGCCATCCCAAGCAGGCGGCGGAAACCGTGGAGGTGATCCTCGGCTACGACCCGCTGATCCCGCATTGGGGCTATAACGGCAATGCCCGGCGCTATTGGGATTTCCTCTATGGCGGCAAATATCCGCGCATCGAGCGGCAGATCCACCATTATGGCTCGACCAACAACGCGCTGCCGCTGTTCGAGGCGTTTCGCGCCAATCCGTCCGACCTCCATCTGCTCCGCGTCGCCTATGGCGGGCTGATGGGCGGCATCACCAACATCGATCGCGACGGCTTCGGATCGGCGGCGTTCCACAGCTGGCCGGACCGGATGGCGTGGGATCCCTATAGCGGCGACTATGGCTCGGGCTATTTCGCCCATGCCTATGGCGCGGCCACCTATCTGGTCCAGGATCCGAGCTTCGGCTGGCTCGGCTATGGCGGCAATGTTCGCATCGCCGCAGACGCGGTGACGATCGCGCCCCGGGACGGCGCGCGCAGCCGGCTGTTTGTGGCGCCGGCCGGGCTGTGGATCACCCTCGAAGCCGGCAAGATCGCGCACGCCCGCTATGTCCCGGCCACCGGCGGCATCACGCTGACGCTGGACCCGCGCCGCGCGATGACGCCCGTCGCCCGGATCCGGCTGGAGAAGACCGTTGCCGGGCGCGGCTACCGCGTCGACGGCGCCCGGGCCGAGCGAGGCGCCTGGACCGTCCCGCTTCAGGCCGACACCACCACCGTCACGCTGGATCGCGTGACCGGCTGAAGCCCGACGCGCCGCGCGCGCTGCGCCCCCTGCCCTTGGTCGTCCCTTGCCGCCCGTCGCAACGCGCCGGCGGGCGGCCGTGCTGCGCGAAAAAATCTCTTGGCTAAATTATGGAACTACGTAATACATATTGGGACAGTGCGACGAAGATCGACACGACCGACGGGCGCACAGCCCTCGGAACCAGCATTAGGGAGAGGAAAGATGTCCCATCGTTCCGCATTGCACGGCCTTGCCGTCCGTGGTGGTGCCTCGGGGTTCGCACTTGCCGTCGCCATCGCCGCGGCAGCGCCGGCCATGGCGCAGACCGCCAGCCCCCCCGCACAAGACCAGACCACGCCGCCGGCCGAAGAGGCCGAGATCGTCGTGCGCGGTTTCCGCGCTTCACTGGACAGCGCGCTAAGCCTGAAGCGCAACGAGACCGCGGCAGTCGATTCGATCGTCGCCGAGGACATCGGCAAGTTCCCGGACAGCAACCTCGCCGAATCGATGCAGCGCGTGCCCGGCGTGGCGCTCTCGCGCGGTGACGGCGGCGAAGGCCGCAATATCTCGGTGCGCGGTCTCGGCGCGGCCTTCACCCGTGTCCGCATCAACGGGATGGAAGGCAGTTCGCAGACCGGCTCGTCCGACATTTACGGCGCGGGCAATTCCGGCCGCAGCTTCGACTTCAACGTCTTCCCGACCGAGATCTTCTCGGCGCTGGCGGTGCGCAAGACCACGTCGGCGGATGTCGAGGAAGGCTCGCTCGGCGCGACGGTCGACCTCAGCGCACCCAAGCCGCTGGATCTCAAGAAGGATTTCACCCTCACCGCCACGCTGCGCGGCGTCTATAACGAGATCAGCAAGAAGACCGATCCGCGCGGATCCCTGCTGATCGGCAAGAAGTTCGCCGACGGCCGCTTCGGCGTGCTGGCCAGCTTCGCCTATCAGAAGCGGCATATCCGCGAAGTCGGCTATTCGGCGGTCGATATCCTCTCCGCCAACACCAACGGCTATGATCCGGACGGCAGCGGCCCTGCGCCGATCCAGCCCTTCTGCACGCCGATCGGCTATACGCCGATCAGCCCGAACGTCGCCTCGAAGGGGGCGAGCGACACGATGTGCAGCACCGGCAACCCGCGCACCAGCAGCACGGCTGCCTACAACACCATCGCCAATCTGCGCCGTGCCGATCTGCCCAACGTGCCGGGCAGCGGCGCCTTCCTGCCGCGCCTGCCGCGCTATGTGAATTCGGAACAGAATACCGAGCGCCTCGGCGGCACGCTGTCGCTGCAGTTCAAGCCCGATGACGATACGGACATCGGCGTCGACGCGATCTATTCGCGCTTCGACGTGACCCGCCGTGACAATTACATCGCCGGCATCTCGTTCGGCCGCTCGATCACCAACAACGGCCAGCCGATGGTCTCGGTGCGCGACGCGCAGTTCAGCTCGAACGGTTCGCTGCGCTACGGCCTGTTCGACGGCGTCGACGTCCGTTCGGAAGGACTGGTCGATCACTGGATCTCGGACTTCCTCCAGGTCAACACGCATCTGCGGCACCGCTTCAACGACGCGCTGCAGATCGAGATGCTGGTCGGCAAGAACCAGTCGGTGTGGTGGAATCCCAAGCGGTTCCAGACCTTCATGGACGCGATCGACACACCCGGTTTCTCGATCGACTTCCGCAACGGCCGCAGCACCCCGCTGATCGGCTTCGGCTTCGATGTGTCGAACCCCGCCAACTTCAACTATGCCCCCGCCCGTTCGGACGGCACGGTGCTCGGCGGGTTCAGCTTCCAGGGCAAGCCGTCGAAGAACCAGACCGACAATTTCACCGGCGAGCTGAACCTCGATTACAGCCTGAGCGAAATGCTCAAGCTGCGGGTCGGTGGCCAGTATCGCAGCAGCGATTTCAACGCCTATACCTCCCTGCCCTACACCGCGCAGACGCTCGTGCAGGCGCTGCCCGCGGGCACCTCGCTCGCCAGCATCACCCGCCAGATCAGCGGGCTCGACCAGCTGTTCGGCAGCGGCGCGCCGAAGAGCTGGGCGGCGATCGATGCGGACAAATGGTCGCAGGTGTTCAACTATGACGCGATCCAGTTCTGCCGCAGCGAATGCGGTGCGGTTGCCTCGCGCATCCGGGAATCGGTGAAGAGCGCCTATGCGATGGCGACCTTCGACACCGGCCTCGCGCTGCCCTTCAAGGTGCGCGGCGATGTCGGCGTGCGCTATGTGAAGACCGACATGCTCGCCGCAGGCTATATCAGCGTGGCCGCCGCCGGTCAGACGCCGACCAACCTGCGTGGACAATATGCCCAGGTCGTGCGCGGCTATGACGACTGGCTGCCCTCGGGCAACCTGGTGATCGAGCCGGCGCGCAACCTGCTGCTGCGCCTTGCCGCCGCCAAGGTGATGTCGCGCCCCGATCTCGGCCAGCTCGCCCCTACCAGCGGCGTGACCGCCACGACGCGGGTGGGCAACATCAACAACCCCTATCTGGATCCGATCCGCGCGGACACGTTCGATGCGGCGGTGGAATGGTATTTCCAGCCCGGATCGCTCCTCTCGGTCGCCTATTTCCACAAGAACATCAAAACCTACATCCAGCGCGTCACCAGCCAGATCCCCTTCAACCAGCTGGGCCTGCCGACCGCGCTGCTCGACAATACCAACACCGCCCCCACCGAGGAATTCACCATTGGCCAGCCGCTCAACACGCCGGGCGGCAAGCTGAACGGCGTGGAGGTCAATGCACAGGTGCAGATGCGCTTCCTGCCGGGCTTCCTCAAGAATATCGGCGTGCTGGGCAACTACACCCATGTCACCTCCAAGATCCGCTACATCCTGGCGAGCGTGGGCGGTGTGCCGACCGTGACCACCACGGCGGATCTGGTCGGCCTGTCGAAGAACACGGCGAGCGGCACGGTCTTTTACGAGGACTCCAAGTTCAGCATCCGCGCCACCGCGAGCTACCGCGATCGGTATATCCGTGCGATCCCGGCCTCGCCGGGCAGCGACCTGCAGGGCAATTCGCCGAACACCTTTGTCGATGCCTCGGCGTCGTTCAACGTGAACGAGCACCTCAAGCTGATCGTCGAGGCGCAGAACCTCACCGACGAGCGCAACAACCTCTACATCGACAGCGTCCGCCGCGACACGCTGTTCCAGACCCGGATCGGGCGCACCTTCAATTTCGGCGTCAACTTCCAGTTCTGACAAGACCTCCCCTCGGGCCGCCGCCTCACCCTCGGCGGCCCGCATTTTTGCGTTTCCAGGAGTTGCCGTGATGCGTGTCGTCCTGATCGCCGCCGCCCTCGCCGCCCCGCTCGCGGCGCAGACCACCGATCGGCTGAACGAGCGGCAGGTGGAGCGGCTGGATCGCGCACTGATCGCGGTCCCGGGCACCGGCGGCGGGGTACATGTCGCGTGGCGACTGCTCGGCACCGACCCCCTATCCACCCGCTTCACGCTCTACCGCGACGGCAAGCCGATCGCGCGCATCGCGGCCAACCAGCCGACCAGCTTCCTCGACAAGGCCGGAACGCCCGCGTCTCGCTATGCGCTGGCGGTGAACGGCGACGCGGCGGGCGCACCGGTGCGCGTGTGGGCGGGGGGCTATCTCGCCGTGCCGCTCGACAAGCCGGCGGACCGCACCACGCCTGACGGCGAGACCTATGGCTACAGCGCCAACGACGTCTCCGTCGGCGATCTCGATGGCGACGGCCGCTACGAGCTGATCGTCAAATGGTATCCCAGCATCGCCAAGGACAATGCGTTCGCGGGCTATACCGGCGAGACGCTGATCGATGCCTATACGCTGGAGGGCAGGAAGCTCTGGCGGATCGATCTGGGTCGCAACATCCGCTCGGGCGCGCACTATACCCAGTTCATGGTGTTCGACCTCGACGGCGACGGCCGCGCCGAGGTCGCGATCAAGACCGCCGATGGCACGATCGATGGGCTGGGCAAGGCGATCGGCGACCCGACCAAGGACTGGCGGCACTGCGATGCCGCGGTGGAGGTGCCCGATCGCACCGGCTCCACGATCACGAGCGACGGGCGCAAGATGGCCAACCTCAAGGGCCGCATTCTCGACGGGCCGGAATATCTGACCGTGTTCGACGGCCGCACCGGCCGCGCGCTCGCCACCGCCCCCTATGCCCCGCCCCGCGGTGCGGACACCGAGGCTGGCCTCAAGGCGCTGTGGGGCGACGGCTATGGCAACCGCTCCGAGCGCTATCTCGCGGGGGTCGCGTATCTCGACGGGCACCGGCCGAGCCTGGTGTTCGGCCGCGGCTATTATGCCCGCTCCACCTTTGCCGCCTGGGACTGGCGCGACGGCAAGCTGACGCAGCGCTGGCTGTTCGACAGCGCGACGCCCGGCAACGAGAAATATGGGGGGATGGGCAACCACCAGCTCTCGGTCGCCGATGTCGATGGCGATGGCCGCGACGAGGTGATCTACGGATCGATGGCGGTCGACGATGATGGCAAGGGGCTGTGGTCCTCCGGCCTCGGGCATGGCGACACCCTGCATGTCGGCGATCTCGATCCCACCCGGCCCGGCCTCGAGAAGTTCGGCGTCCACGAGGAAATGCGCCGCAGCGGCAATCGCGGCGCGGCGATGCTCGACGCGCGCACCGGCGAACTGCTCTGGTCGACGCCGGCCGACAAGGACACCGGCCGCGGCATCGCGGTGGATATCGACCCCCGCTTCCCCGGCGCCGAAGCCTGGGCGAGCAACTCGCCAGAGCTGTACGACGCCCGCGGCAAGGTGATCCCGGGCGGGCATCCGCGCGCCGCCAATTTCAGCATCTACTGGGACGGCGATGCGCTGGCCGAGCTGCTCGACGGCACCCGCATCACCAAATGGGACTGGACGACGAGCAGTGAAAAGCTGCTGCTCGATCCGCCGGGCACCACCTCGAACAACGGCACCAAGCGCAACCCCTCGCTTTCCGCCGACCTCCTCGGCGACTGGCGCGAGGAGCTGGTGCTGCCAAGCACCGACAGCCGCGAACTGCGCATCTACGCGACGCCCTGGCCGACCGCGATCCGGCTGCCGACACTGATGCACGACCCGGTCTATCGGCTGGGGATCGCCTGGCAGAATACGGCGTATAATCAGCCGCCGCATCTCTCCTTCGACCTCGCCACGCACAAATAGTCCAGGGTCGATGCGATGTGGATGCTGGCGATGCTTGCGGCCGTGACCGGCCCCCAGACCTTCGATCTCGCACCCGGCGCACCCACGCAGCCGGGCAGCGTTGCAGTGGCCGAGGGCGCCCCCTATCAGCCGGGCGGCTTTGGCTATGAGCCCGGGAGCAAGGGGCGCGAGCGGCTTTTCTCGGTAGCGGTACCCGAGGGCAATTACCGGGTGACGGTGCGGATCGGCGACGCCCGCGCAGCCGGCACCACCACGGTAAAGGCGGAATCGCGGCGGCTGATGCTGCGCGCCGTCACCACCGCGCCGGGGCAGTTCGCCACCGCCAGCTTCATCGTCAACGTGCGGACCGCCGCGCTGGCCGCGCCGCCGGCAAACGCCCCCGGCGGCACCGTCGTCCGGCTCAAGCCACGCGAGGCGGGCAGTTATACATGGGACGACAAGCTGACGCTGGAGTTTCTCGGCGACCCGCGTGTCCAGCGCGTTACGATTGAGCCCGTGACGGTGCCGACAGTCTTCCTGGCGGGGGACTCCACGGTGACCGACCAGCGCGCCGAGCCCGCCGCCAGCTGGGGGCAGATGCTGCCGGCGCTGTTCCAGCCCGACATGGCGGTCGCCAACCATGCGGAGTCGGGCGAGACGCTCAAGTCTTTCGTGACCGGGCTGCGCTTCGACAAGCTGCTGTCGCAGGTGCGGCCGGGCGACTGGGTGCTGATCCAGTTCGGCCATAACGACCAGAAGGCCGAATGGCCCCAAACCTATGCCGACCCGGTGGTGACCTACCCCGCCTGGCTGCGCACCTATATTGCCGAGGTGCGGCGGCGCGGCGGGCGGCCGGTGCTGGTCACCTCGCCCGAGCGGCGGAACTTCGAAGGCGGCCGCATCCGCCACACCCTCGCCGACTATGCCGAGGCGATGCGCAAGGTCGCGCGCGGGGAGAAGGTACCGCTGGTCGATCTCCAGGCGTCGACGATCGCGCTGTACCAAGCCTATGGCCCGGCCGAGGCGGCCAAGCTGTTCAACGACGGCGGCCGCGACAGGACGCACCATAACAACCAGGGCGCCTGGCTGCTCGCGCGCGCGGTGACAGCAGGGCTTACGCAGGCGGCGCCGGACCTCGGCCGCCATCTCTATCCCGATGCCCGCCACTTCGACACCGCGCACCCGCCCGCGATCGAAAGCCTCGCGCTCGCGCCGAGCCTGAGCGCGAGCACCGAACGCCCGGCAGGAAGCTGATGCGCACCGGCCTAGTCCTCGACGTCCGCACCTACGGCGCGCGCGGGGACGGTCTCGCCCTCGACAGCCCCGCCATCGCCGCCGCGCTCGCCGCCGCGCACCACGCGGGCGGCGGGATCGTGCTGCTGCCGCCGGGTACGTACCGCAGCTTCTCGCTCCGCCTGCCCTCGCGCGTCACGCTCGCGATCGAGGCCGGCGCCACGCTGCTCGCCGCCACGCCCGGCCCCGACGGCGCCTATGACCTTCCCGAGGACCGCGGCCCCCAGCTCTATCAGGATTTCGGCCACAGCCACTGGCACAACAGCCTGATCTGGGCCGAGGATGCCGAGGACATCGCCATTCTCGGCAGGGGCCTGATCGACGGCACCGGCCTCACCCGCAACGGCCCAGGCACGCCGTGGAGCGCGCAGCGCGGCGAACGCCCGCTCTCCATGGCGACAATGACGCCCGCGGACGTCGCCCGGCTGGAGCAGGACGCCGCGGCGATGCGTGGCCAGGGCAACAAGGCCATCGCGCTGGCGCGGTGCCGCCGCGCGACCCTCGAGGATCTTACCATTTTCCGCGGCGGCCATTTCGCAGTTCTGGCGAGCGAGGTGGAAGACCTCACCCTTGCCGGCCTCACCATCGACAGCAACCGCGACGGCATCGACCTGGACGGCGTCCGCCGCGCGCGCGTCTCGCGGTGCCGGGTCAACACGCCCAATGACGACGCGATCGTGCTCAAGACCAGTCTCGCACTCGGCCGCACGGCCTGCGAGGACGTGACGATCGAGGACTGCACGGTCTCCGGCTATGATCTCGGTACGCTGCTCGACGGCACCCATGGCCGTACGCAGCAACACGCCCCCGACCGCGACCGGGTGACCGGCCGCATCAAGCTGGGCACCGAAAGCAATGGCGACTTCCGCCGCATCTCGATCACCAATTGCCGCTTTGAACGCAGCCGCGGCCTGGCGATCGAGAGCGTCGACGGCGGCACGATCGAGGATGTGCTCGCCGAAAACCTGACGATGGACGAGGTAACCACCGCTCCGCTTTTCCTGCGCCTCGCCGCGCGGTTGCGGGGACCGGCGGGGACGCAGATCGGCGCGCTGCGCAACATCGGCATCCATGGGGTCGCCGCCACCGGCATCGACCCGCGCTTTGCGGCCATTGTCGCCGGGCTGCCGGGACACGCCATCGAAGATGTGCGCCTGTCCGACCTCGATCTGCGCTTCGACGGCGCGCTCGACGGATCCACGCCCCTCGCCCCGCCCGAACTGGCCGATGCCTATCCCGAGCCGAGCATGTTCGGCCCCACCCCCGCCTGGGGCCTATGGGCGCGCCACGTTCGCGGACTGGCCGCCGCGCGCCTGCGCTTCCGCCGCAACGGCAGCGATCCGCGCCCGCCGCTGCTGCTCGAGGACGCCGCGGATGCGCGGATCGCGTTTGACGAGGACGTCGCACATCGCTACCATATCCTGCACAATAGTACCACATAGTGGCGCGGAGGGGAAATGCGGGTACAGGCGTTCCGGATGCAGCTCAAGCCCGGCATGGCGGAAGAGTATAAGGCGCGCCACGACGCGATCTGGCCGGAGCTCGCCGCACTGCTGCACGATGCCGGCATCCGCGACTATTCGATCTTCCTCGACGAAGCGACCGGCGCGCTGTTCGCGGTACTGAAGCTCACCGAGGATGCGACCAACGACCAGCTGCCCGCCCATCCGGTGATGCGCCGCTGGTGGGATCACATGGCGCCGCTGATGGAGGTCGCGCCCGACAACAAGCCGCTCGAATGGCCGCTTCGCCCGGTCTTCTACCTGCCGTGATCCGCACCGCCCTCTTCGCCTCGACGCTGCTCGCCGCGTTGCCGGCCACTGCGCAGGAAGCCAGGCAGACTGCCAATCTCGCCGCGCCGGTGCAGCGCTTCGGCCGCGTCTCGTTCGACGCGCGCTCGCTGATTATCGACGGCAAGCGTACCGTGATCTGGTCGAGCGAGATGCACGCCTTCCGCCTGCCCTCGCCCGATCTGTGGCGCGACGTGCTGCAGAAGATGAAGGCGAGCGGCTTCAACACCGTCGCCTTCTATTTTGACTGGGGCTTCCACAGCCCGAAGCGCGGCGTCTACGACTTTTCCGGTATCCGCGACATCGATCGGCTGCTGACCATGGCGGAGGAGGAAGGCCTCTACGTCATCACCCGCGCCGGCCCCTATGTGAATGCCGAGCTGACCCGCGGCGGTTTTCCCGGCTGGCTGGTCAACCAGCGCGCGCGCGCGCGCACCGACGATCCCGACTATATGGCCGCCGCCGACGAATGGCTGACCCGGGTGCATGCGATCATCGCGCGCCACCAGATCAACGGCGACGGCAAGGGCCACAAGGGCAATGTGATCCTCCACCAGATCGAGAACGAACTGGCGCTGACCACCCCGGCCCAGCGTCGCTACATGGACCATCTTGCCGCCAAGGCGCGCGCCGATGGCATCACCGTGCCGCTGTTCCACAACGACCAGGGCCGCAACGGCTATTGGGTGCCGGCGGGCGGCGGGGTCGAGAAGACGGTCGAGGGGCCGAACGACCTCTATGCGTTCGACGGCTATCCCGGCGGCACCTGCACCGTGGCCGGCAAGCCGACGCGCGGATCGGCCGCCCCCGACTGGGGCTTTTATGGTCCCGGCGGGGCCAAGGGCGGCGCGTCTGCCTCGCCCAACACGCCGGGCTTCCTCGCCGAATTCGGCGGCGGCTGGTTCGACTATTGGGGATCGAACGGCGGCTACGACTGCAACGCGATCCAGCGCGGCAAGCGCTTCCAGCGCGTATTCTACGGCACCAACCTGGCGAACGGCATCGGCATCCAGAGCTTCTATATGGGCTTTGGCGGCACCAGCTGGGGCTGGCTGCCCGCCCCGGTGGTGTTCACCAGCTACGACTATGGCTCGGCCATCGCCGAAACCCGCGCGCTCCGCCCCAAGGCGGAAGAGCTGAAGCAGCTCGCCGGACTGATCCAGAGCGTGCCCGATCTCGCCGGCATGGTACCCGCAGGTCCCGTGTCGGTCTCGTCCGAGCGCATCCAGGTCTATCACAACAAGCGCCCGGAGAGCGACGCGCGCTTCCTTCTCGTCACCCACAAGCCCTCCAACGGGCAGACCGACGACCGCTTCACGATCACCGCCGACCTGCCCGACGGCCGGTACAGCTGGCCAATGGCGCTCAACGGCTTCGACGCGAAATGGCTCGTCGCGGGGGTGACGCTGGGGGGCCAAAGGCTGGTCTATGCGACCTCCGAGCTGCAGGCGGCGCTCCGCCAGGATCGCCACGACCTGCTGCTGTTCTACAGCCGCGCGGGTGAGCCGGGCGAGATGGTGCTGCGCTATGCCTCCGCGCCCAAGGTCGAGGTGCTGGCGGGCGCCGCCACGTCCAGCTTCGATGCGGCACGCGGCGATCTGAAACTGGCCTACACCCATCAGGGCCTCACCCGCCTGCGTATCACTGGCGGCGGTCGGCCGGACAGCATCGTGCTGATCGGCGACGAGGCGGAAGCCGCGCGCTTCTGGCGGCTGGGCGAGCTGCTGGTACGCGGCCCCGCGCTGGTGCGCCATGCAGCCCCGCAAGGCAGCAGCCTCGCCCTTGCCGGTGATACCGACGGGGGGACGCCGCTCGAAGTCTGGGCACCGGCGGCCACCCGCAGCCTCCGCTGGAACGGCGCGCCGGTGACGACCACCCGCACCGCGTCGGGCAGTCTCGTCGCGACCAAGTTGCTCCCCGGCCCCGCACCGATCACGCTGCCGGCGCTGAGCTGGGTCTCCGCCCCCGGCTCCCCCGAAGCCGCGCCCGACTTTGACGACCGCGACTGGCAGGCGATCGACAACCGCGCCTATGCCAGCATCACCGCCCGGCCGGACGGCGTGCCCAACATGCTGATGGATGCCTATGGCTTCCACGACGGCGATGTCTGGTATCGCGGCCGGTTCGAGGGGCACGCCGCCGCCGAGCGCATCCGCATCCATTATGGTGCGGGCGGCGCGGGGATGCTCCAGCTGTTCCTCGACGGCAAGCTGGTCGGCAGCGACGAGATCCCCGCGGGCCTGCCCCGCCCGATCACCACCGGCGTCGCCGAATTCGACCTGCCCGCCGCTGCCCGCACGCCGGGCGCCCATGTGCTGTCGGTGATGGTCCGCAACAACGGCCATAACTGGGATCTCGATGCCGACGACTTCCACAAGGAAGCACGCGGAATCGTTTTCGCCTCGATCGAGCCCGCAGGCGGCCCCAGCTTCGCCGTGCCGGTCGCGTGGAAGATCCAGGGCCGCAAGGGCGGCGAGGACCTGCCCGATCCCGCGCGCGGCGTCGCCAACACCGGCGGCCAATATGGCGAGCGGATGGGCTGGCATCTCCCCGGCTTCGACGATCGCGGCTGGAAGGCCGCCGCAACGGCTGCACCCGGCACGACCTGGTACCGCAGCCGCTTCACGCTCGACGTGCCGACGGGCCAGGATGCCACCATCGGCGTGGCCTTCGGCGACACGCGCAAGCCCCGCTCGCCCGGCGCCCGTTACCGCGTGCTGCTTTTCGTCAATGGCTGGAACATGGGCCAGTTCATCGCCCATGTCGGGCCGCAACGGGTATTCCCGGTGCCCGAGGGCATCCTCAACCATCGCGGGCCCAACAGCATCGCGCTCGCCGTGACTTCGGACGGGGCCGCCGGCAACACGCTGGAAGAGGTAAAGCTGGTGACACTGCGCAACGTCCGCGGCGGACTGCCCGTGACGATGGTCGCCGCGCCGCAGCGTCCGGAGGAGCTCCAATGATCACCCGCCGCACCCTGCTCGCCGCCTCGGCGGCAGCGACCGCCGCTGCGGCACTCCCCGCCCGCGCCGCCCCGATCGAGCGGCTGCCGCTCTGGCCCGGCCGCCCTCCCGGCGGGGAGGGCGTCACTGCCAGGGACGCGTGGGTCAAGCGCTCCCCCAACGGCGGCGACGACGACATCGCCTGGCCGCATGTCGCCACGCCGATGCTCAACGTCGTGCCGGCGGAACGCCCGGACGGATCCGCGCTGCTGCTGATCCCGGGCGGCGGCTATACCCGCGTCGCACTCGGCCGGCAGGGCTCGGCGATTTCGCGCCACTTCGCCGCGCGCGGCACGACCGTGTTCGAGCTGCTCTATCGGCTGCCGCATGACGGTTGGGCGGCGGGACCCGATGCGCCGCTTCAGGATGCGCAGCGCGCGATGCGGCTGATCCGGGCGGGCGCCGCGCGCTGGAAGATCGATCCCGCCCGGGTCGGCGCGATCGGCTTTTCCGCCGGCGGGCACCTCACCGCCCGGCTCGGCAGCCGCGCAGGCCTGGCGACCTATGCGCCCATCGATGCGGCGGACCAGCTGTCCGCGCGCCCGGTGGCGCTCGGCCTGTTCTTCCCGGTCATCACCCTGCGCACCCCCGAGGCGCATGGCGGCTCGCGCAGGGAACTGCTCGGGGCGAGCCCCACGGAGGAGCAGATCCGACGCTTCTCGGCGGAACGCGACCTGCCGGCCGACATGCCCCCCACCCTCGTCGCGCACGCCGCCGACGATCCGGTGGTGCCGCCCGCCAACAGCCTGCTGATGTTCGCGGCGCTGCAGGCGGCGAAGATCCCGTCCGAGCTGATGGTGTTCGAAAAGGGCGGCCACGGCCTGCCCCTCGTCGACCCGGACGGCACCCCCCATCCCTGGCCCGGCCTGTTCGCGCGGTTCGCGCGCCGCCACGGCCTCTGACCCCTTTCATCCACGGAGACACATCCCTTGGCCGCCTCGCACGACATTCCCCGCAGCCTCGTCACGCAGAAGATCGATCTGCTGATGGACAATCTCGTCCACATCCAGGACGAGACCGGCGAGTTCCTGCTCCACCTGGAGGACGGGCGCATCATCGACACCAAGGGCTGGGCCGGCTGGGAATGGACCCACGGCGTCGGCCTGTTCGGCATGTGGCGCTATTTCGAGCAGACGAACAATCAGAAGGCGCTCGGCATCATCAAGGGCTGGTTCGCCGATCGCTTTGCCGAGGGCACGCCGACCAAGAACATCAACACCATGGCGCCGTTCATCACGCTTGCCTGGCTGTACGAGCACGAACCCGATCCGAGCTACCTGCCCTATCTCGACACCTGGGCCGAATGGCTGATGGCGCCCGACGGGCTGCCCAAGACCGAGGAGGGCGGCTTCCAGCACATCGTCTACAACGACGAGAATCCCGGCGAGATGTGGGACGACACGCTGATGATGAGCGTGCTGCCCCTCGCCAAGATCGGCCTGCTGCTGGGCCGCCCGCACTATGTGGAGGAGGCCAAGCGCCAGTTCCTCGTCCACATCAAGTATCTGTTCGACAAGAAGACCGGCCTGTGGTTCCACGGCTGGGACTTCAACGGCCGGCACAATTTTGCCGAGGCCCTGTGGGCGCGCGGCAATTGCTGGGTGACGATCGCGATCCCGGAGATCATCGAGATCCTCGATCTGCCCGAGGGCGACGCCTTCCGCACCTTCCTGATCGACACCCTCGCCGCCCAGGTGAAGACGCTCAGCCAGACGCAGGACGAAAGCGGCCTGTGGCACACCCTGGTGATGGATCCGACCAGCTATCTGGAGGCCTCGGCCACGGCAGGCTTCGCCTATGGCATCCTGAAGGCGGTGCGGAAGGGCTATCTGCCGCGGCACTATGAAACGGTGGGGCTCAAGGCGGTGCGCGGCGTGCTCGACAATATCGACGACAAGGGCGAGCTGCAGCAGGTGAGCTTCGGCACCGCGATGGGCGACACGCTGCAATTCTACAAGGACATCCGCCTCACCTCGATGCCCTATGGCCAGAGCCTGGCGATCTGCGCGCTGGGCGAACTGCTGCGCACCTATATCTGAAGCGCCCGCTTCGGGACGAACGACGGCCTCCGGAGCAGTCTCCGGAGGCCTTTTTGCGTGTCAGCCGTCGACGTCGCGGCGGAAGGTTTCGGGCAGGAAGAACAGCCCGAACACCAGGGTCGCGGCGGCGACCACCACCGGGTACCAGAAGCCGTGATAGATGTTGCCGTTGGCGGCGACCATCGCGAAGCCGATCGCCGGCAACAGCCCGCCCAGCCAGCCATTGCCGATATGATAGGGCAGCGACATCGAGGTGTAGCGGATGCGGCTGGGAAATAGCTCGACCAGCATCGCCGCGATCGGACCGTAGACCATCGTCACCAGCAGCACGAGGTAGAAGAGCAGCGCCACGACCAGCGGCTTGTTCATCGCCGCCGGATCGGCCTTGGCCGGATAGCCGACCTTGGCGAGCGCGCCGGTCACCGCAGGCCTGGCGGGCACGTCGCCCTTCGCGGGAACGGCGGGGGCGCCGACGACCTGCGCGGTGAACGCCGCGATCGCCTTCTTGCGCGCCTCGCCGGTCAGCTGGCGCGGATCGGGGGCGGGATAGGCCTGGCCGCCGATCGTGATCGTCGCGAGGCTGCCCGGCGCCGCCGCGACATTCTCGTAGTTGATCCCGGCCTTGGCGAGCGCATTCTTGACGATGTCGCAGCTGGTCGCGTCGAACTTGTTCTGGCCGACGGGATCGAATTGCGGCGAGCATTCGGCCGGGTCTGCGGCCACCGTCACGGGGGCCGAGGCGAGCGCGCGGGCCAGCGCCGGATTGGCGGCATTGGTCAGCGCGTGGAA
The DNA here is from genome assembly GCF_025960285.1 of Sphingomonas sp. R1. GTDB lineage: Bacteria > Pseudomonadota > Alphaproteobacteria > Sphingomonadales > Sphingomonadaceae > Sphingomonas. Next base: position 235,095 of record NZ_CP110112.1, read on the forward strand.
CACCGGGAACAGGGTCAGCGCTGCCAGTGCGCAGCCGGTAAGGATGATCGGCTTGCGGCCGATCTTGTCCGACAGCCAGCCGAAGAACAGGAAGAAGGGCGTGGCGAGGACGAGCGCGGTGATCGCCAGCGTGTTGGCGGTAAGCCCATCGACCTTCAGCATCTTCTCGAGGAAGAACAGCGCGTAGAGCTGGCCCGTATACCAGATCACCGCCTGCCCGGCGATCGCGCCGAAGAACGCGATCAGCACGATCTTGAGGTTCGGCCACCGCCCGAAGGCTTCGGTAAGGGGTGCCTTGGAGGCAGTGCCCTCCGCCTTCATCTTCTTGAACACGGGCGATTCGTGGAGCTTCAGCCGCAGCCACAGGCCGACGGCGAGAAACAGGCCGGAGAGGAGATAGGGGATGCGCCAGCCCCATTCGGCAAAGGCCGCTTCGCCGACGCCGGTCACCGGTGAGCGGACGGTGATGACGATCAGCAGCGCCATCGCCAGCCCCGCGGTCGCGGTGATCTGGATCCAGCTGGTGTAGAAGCCGCGCTTCCCCTCGGGCGCATGTTCCGCGACATAGGTGGCCGCCCCGCCATATTCGCCGCCCAGCGCCAGCCCCTGGAACATGCGCAGCACGACGAGCAGGATCGGTGCTGCGACACCGGCGGTCTTGTAGGTCGGCAGGCAGCCGACGAGGAAGGTCGAGAGCCCCATCACCAGCAGGGTAAGAATGAAGGTGTAGCGCCGGCCCACCATGTCGCCGATGCGCCCGAACACCAGCGCCCCGAACGGCCGCACCAGGAACCCGGCCGCGAACACCAGCAGGGCCATGATGAACGAGGTGGTCGAGTTGAGCCCGGTGAGGAACTGCGCCGCGATGATCGTGGTCAGCAGGCCATAGAGATAAAAGTCGTACCATTCGAACACCGTGCCGAGCGAGCTGGCGGTGATCACGAGCTTCTCGCTGCGCGTCGCCTCGTGGTGGTGCGGCATGGCATCGGGCGGGCTGGTCGCCATCGATCGTCTCTCCCTGGTGCGCGGGTAGTTCCCGCATGTCGTCCGGTTATGCTCCGGCAAGTGTGGCAAGCCGCGGCGCACTTGCATAGTCGCTCTCTGGTGCTTTACATCAGCAACACGCCTGCTACGATCCGCGCATCATCGCACGGGGAGTGGGCGGGATGCTGCAGATCGAGAACCTCACGCATGTGTACGGCAACGGCACCAGGGCGCTGGATGGCGTGACGCTGTCGATCCCGCCGGGCATGTTCGGGCTGCTCGGTCCGAACGGCGCGGGCAAGTCCACGCTGATGCGCACGATCGCGACGCTGCAGACGCCGACGTCCGGCAGCATCCGCTTCGGCGACCTTGACGTGATCGCCCATCCCGAACAGCTCCGCCGCACGCTCGGCTATCTGCCGCAGGATTTCGGCGTCTATCCGCGCGTATCCGCCTACGACATGCTCGATCACATGGCGGTGCTGAAGGGCGTCGCCGGGCGGGGCGAGCGCAAGGAAACGGTCGAGGCGCTGCTTCACCAGGTCAATCTCTGGACGGTGCGCAAGAAGGCACTGGCCGGCTTCTCGGGGGGCATGCGCCAGCGCTTCGGCATCGCCCAGGCGCTGATCGGCAACCCGCAGCTGATCATCGTCGACGAGCCCACCGCCGGGCTCGATCCGGAAGAGCGCAACCGCTTCCTCAACCTGCTTGCCGAGATCGGCGACACCGTCGTCGTGATCCTCTCCACCCACATCGTCGAGGACGTGGCGGACCTGTGCCCGCGGATGGCGGTGCTGGCCGGCGGCCGGGTGCTGCTGGAAGGCGCGCCGCTGGCGCTGATCGAGCAGACGCGCGGCCGGGTGTGGCAGAAGACCATCGCCCGCGACGCGCTGGAGGCCCACCGCGAACGCTACCGGGTGATCTCCACCCGGCTGTTCGCCGGGCGCACGATCATCCATGTCGTGGCCGACAGCGCACCGGGCGACGGCTTCTCGCCAGTCCAGGGCGGGCTGGAGGACGTGTATTTCTCGACGCTCGACGCCTCGCGTCGCGCGGCCTGAGGGAGGCGCCCCATGTTCGCCGGCATTCTCGGCTTCGAGTGGCGCTACCAGCGCCGCAACCCGGTCCTCTGGGTCGCGATCATCCTGTTCTTCCTGCTCGCCTTCGGGGCGACGTCGGTGGAGCAGATCCGCATCGGCTCGGGCGGCAACGTCCACAAGAATGCCCCCTTCGCGATCGCGCAGATGATGCAGATCCTGACGGTGTTCTACATGTTCGTGGCGACCGCCTTCGTCGCCAATGTCGTGGTGCGCGACGATGATACCGGCTTCGGCCCGATCGTACGCGCCACCCGCGTCACCAAGAGCGCCTATCTCTTCGGCCGGTTCGGCGGCGCCTTCCTCGCCGCGGCGATCGGCTTCCTCGCGGTGCCGCTCGGCATCTGGATCGGCAGCCTGATGCCCTGGGTCGATCCCGAGATCCTGGGTCCGAACCGCTTCAGCTATTATGCCTCGGCATATATCTGGCTCGCGCTGCCGAACGTCCTGCTCACCTCGGCGATGTTCTTCGCGCTGGCGACGATGACCCGGTCGATGATGGCGACCTATGTCGGCGTGATCGCCTTCCTCATCCTGTTCTTCATCGCCGGCGTCGTGCTCGATCGAAACCCTGCCTATGAGCTGATCGGCGCCTATAGCGAACCGTTCAGCATCGGCGCGAGCAGCTATCTCACCAAATACTGGACGGCGGCGGACCGCAACACGCTGACCATTCCGCTGACCGGCATGGTCTTGTGGAACCGGCTGATCGTGCTGGGCGTGGCGGCGCTCGCACTGGGCCTCGCCTATGCGCGGTTCGGTTTCTCGGTGCGCCCCTCCAAGAAGGCGCTCAAGGCCGCCAAGGCCGCCGCTGCGGTGCCCGAGACCGCCGACGTCCCCCGCCTAGCCGGCCCGCTGCCGGCGCCGCGCTACGACCGCGCCACCGCCTGGACGCAACTCGTCGTGCGCACCCGGCTGGAAATGGCGCAGGTGTTCAAGAGCCCGGCCTATGTCGTGCTGCTCGCGCTCGGCCTGTTCAATGCGATGGCGAGCCTGGTCGATCTGGGCGAGGTCGTCGGCACGCCGGTGCTGCCGGTGACTCGCGTGGTGATCGATCTGCTGCGCGGCACCTTCGGCATCATTCCGATCATCATCGCGACCTATTATGCGGGCGAGCTGGTCTGGCGCGAGCGCGACCGCAAGACGCACGAGATCATCGACGCCAGCGCGATCCCCGACTGGGCGTTCGTCGTCCCAAAGGCGGCCGCCGTCACGCTGGTGCTGCTCTCCACGCTGCTCGTCAGCGTCGTCGGCGGCATGGTGATGCAGCTGGTGCACGGCTATACCGATTTCGAGCCGGGCAAGTATCTGCTGTGGTACGTGCTGCCCGAGACGGTCGACGTCACGCTGATCGCCGTGCTGGCGGTATTCCTCCAGGCGCTCAGCCCGCACAAGTTCGTCGGCTGGGGGCTGATGCTGGTCTATGTCGTCGGCCGCGCGACGCTCAGCAACCTCGGCTTCGGCGACGCGCTGTACAATTACGGCCAGGGCCCGGGCGTGCCGCTGTCGGACATGAACGGACAGGGTAAGTTTCTGGATCGGCGCCTGGTGGCTGCGGCTCTACTGGTCGGCCTTCGCGGTGCTGCTGCTGGTGCTCGCGCATGGCCTGTGGCGGCGCGGCACCGAAACGCGGCTGTTGCCGCGCCTGCGCCGGCTGCCGCGCAAGCTGGCCGGGCCGGCGGGGCTGATCGGCGGGGCTGCGGTGGCGGTGTTCGTGGCCACCGGCATCTGGGTCTACACCAATACCCATGTCTGGAACGTCTATCGCACGCCGATCAGCGACGAGCGCGAGGAAGCCGACTATGAGAAGACGCTGCTGCCCTTCGCGAAGCTGCCCCAGCCCTCGATAGCCGCGGTGCGCGTCGCCGTGGACATTCGCCCCGAACAGCCCGGGCTGACCGCCACCGGGCAGATGACGCTGGTCAACCGCACCGGCAAGCCGCTGGATGCCATCCATGTCCGGATGGGCGATCGCCGGACCCGGCTCGTCGCCGTGACCATCCCGGGGGCGACCGTCGCGCGCGATTTCCCGCGCTTCCAGTATCGTATCTACCGGCTTGCCGCCCCGCTCGCGCCGGGGGCCGCGACCACGCTCGATTTCCGCACCGAGCGGCGCCAGCGCGGTTTCGCGAACAGCGGCAACGATACGCGGGTCGTCGCCAACGGCACCTTCGTCAACAATGCCGAGTTCGCGCCGACGATCGGCATGGACCAGCAGGGCCTGCTGCAGGATCGCGCCAAGCGCCGCAAATACGGCCTGCCCGCCGAACTGCGCCCGCTGAAGCTCGAGGATCTGGCCGGCACCCGGTTCAGCGCCTTCCACACGGACTGGATCAAGACCGACATCACCGTCTCGACCGCCGCCGACCAGACGCCGATCGCGCCGGGCGACAAGGTGGCCGATCGCACCGAGAATGGACGGCGCACCGCGCGGTTCGTCACCGCGGTGCCGATCCTCAATTTCTATTCGGTGCAATCGGCCCGCTACCGGGAGAAGCATCTCCAGCACAACGGCATCGACCTGGCCGTCTATTACGACGCCCGGCACGGCGCCAATGTCGACCGGATGCTGGCGGCGTTCCGGCACGGGCTCGATTACTACCAGCCGGCCTTCGGCCCCTATCAGTTCCGCCAGGCCCGGATCATCGAGTTCCCGGATTATGCCCAGTTCGCCCAGGCGTTCGCCGGCACCATGCCCTATTCGGAAGGCATCGGCTTCATCGCCGACCTCTCGGACAAGGAGAAGATCGACTACGTCACCTATGTCGCCGCGCACGAGCTGGGCCACCAATGGTGGGCACACCAGGTCGTCCCCTCGGATAACCAGGGGGCGACGATGGGCGTCGAGACCCTCGCGCAATATTCGGCGCTGATGGTGATGGAGCACCTATATGGCCGCGACCAGATTCGTCGCTTCCTCAAATATGAGCTCGATCGCTATCTGCGCAGCCGCGGCGGCGAGGTGATCGAGGAACTGCCGCTCGCCCGGGTGGAGAACCAGCCCTATATCCATTATCGCAAGGGTAGCCTCGCCATGTACCGGCTGAAGGACGAGCTGGGCGAGGCGCGGGTGAACGCCGCGCTCAAGCGCTACGACGCCAGGTGGCGCTTCCAGGGCCCGCCCTACCCGCGCAGCCTCGATCTGATCGCGGAGTTCCGGCTCGGCGCGAGCCCGGCCGAGAATGCCCTCATCACCGACCTGTTCGAGCGGATCACGCTCTACGACATCAAGACCCGGTCCGCGGTGGTGACGAAGCTGCCCAATGGCCGCTGGCGCACCACGCTGACGGTGGAGGCGCACAAGCTCTATGCCGACGGCAAGGGCAAGGAAACCGAGGCCCCGATGGCCGAACAGGCCGAGTTCGGCGCGTTCGCCGAGATGCCCGGCCGCGGCGCCTTCGCCGCCAAGGACGTGCTGGCGCTCAAGCGCCTGCCGATCCGCAGCGGCACCCAGGTGATCACGCTGGAGACCGCGACCAAGCCCGCCTTCGCCGGCGCCGATCCCTATAATGTGCGGATCGACCGCAACTCGGACGACAATGTGACGGCAGTGACGGCAGGCTGATCCAGCCTGCCGTCGCCGCGGCGGAGGCTCAGGCCGTCCGCTGCCAGCCGCCGCCGAGCGCGCGGAACAGGTTGACCTGCGCCTCCGCGATCGCCGCGTCGGCGGTCGCCAGCGCGGCCTGGGCATCGGCAAAGGTCCGTTCGGCGTCGAGCAGGTCGAGCGAGTTGATGTCGCCTTCGCGCTGGCGGGCACGGGCGATCCGCACGGCCGCCTCGGCCTCGTTCAGCGCCGCCTGCAATGCCGTGCGCCGCTCGAGCGCGCCGCCATAGGCGGACAGCGCCGTTTCGGTTTCCTGCAGCGCGGTCAGCACCGTGCCGTCGAAGGTCGCGAGCGCGGCGCGGCTGTCGGCCTCGGCGGCGGCAATCCGGGCGCGCGCCGGCGCCGGGTTCACCGTCCAGTTGATCAGCCCGCCGACCAGCCAGCGCAGCGGCCCCGCCCCGAAGATGTTGCCGAAATCATTGCCCGTCGATCCGCCGGACGCCCCCAGCGAGATGCGCGGATACAGGTCGGCGGTGGCGACGCCGATCCGCGCCGTGGACGCGGCAAGCCGCCGCTCGGCGGCGCGCACGTCCGGCCGCCGGGCAAGCAGCGCCGCGCCGTCACCGACCGGAATCGGCTGGTCGAGCCGTAGCGTTGTCTGGCGGGCGCGCGCCTCGGCGGGCAGTTCGGCCGGCGTCTTGCCGATCAGCGTGGCAAGGCGGAACAGCGCCGCGTCGCGCTGGGCGGCCAGCGCGGGCACATCGGCCTGGCGCTGGTTGCGCAGCGCCGCGATGCGGGCGACATCGAGGCGTGTCGCGAGGCCGACATTGCGGCGGCGCTGGGTCAGGTCGATCGACTGGTCGAGCAACGCGACAATGCGTTCGGCCACCCCCAGCCGCTCCGCCGAGGACACCGCATCGGCATAGGCTCGTGCCGTATCCGCGGCGACGATCACGCGCACCGCCTCGGCATCCGCCTCCGCCGCCGCGACATCGCCGCGCGCGGCTTCGACATTGCGCGCGATCCGGCCGAACAGGTCGACCTCATAGGAAACGCTGAGGCCGGCATCGATCTGCCAATCCTCCTGCGCGCTGCCGATCGGGCGCTGGCCGACGGGCAGGCGACCATAATTCGCACCCGCGCTCGCGGTGCCCTGCGGGAGCCGGGCCGAAGTTGCGCCGCCCAACGTCGCCCGGGCGCGCTCGATCCGGGCGACCGCGACGCGGACATCGGTGTTGGCGGCGAACGCCTCCGTCACCAGCCGGTCGAGCACCGGATCGTTGTAGAGCCGCCACCAGCCCTCCTGCACCGGCGCGGTGGAGACCGCCGGGGTGGTGGACAGGAATGCCCCCGCCGCACTCTGCGGCCGGGCGGGTGCCGTGTAGTTCGGGCCGGCGGCGCAGGCGGAAAGCGCCAGCGCCGAGACTGCGGCCATGATCGAAGCCATGCGTTGCATGCGAAATCTCCTGCGGCGGGCGCATGGGACGCGCCCGCCGGTTGGTTCAGTTTACTCGGCCGGCTGGAGCTGGTGATGCTCGCCACCCTGCCCGCGCCGCCAGGCGATCCGCGCACCGAGCGCGCGGCACACCACGTAGAAGGTCGGCGTGAACAGGAGGCCGAAGCCGGTGACGCCCATCATCCCGAAGAACACGGCGGTACCCAGCGCCTGGCGAAGCTCGGCCCCTGCCCCGCTCGCGATCAGCAGCGGCACCGCGCCGAGGATGAAGGCGAAGCTGGTCATCAGGATCGGCCGCAACCGGTCCTGCGCCGCCCGCACCGCGGCTTCCACCGGCGACAGGCCGTCGCGCACTTCGGCCTGGTGGGCGAACTCGACCACGAGGATCGCGTTCTTGGCGGCAAGTGCGATCAGAACGACGAGCCCGATCTGCGTCAGCACGTTGTTGTCCATGCCGCGCAGGTTCACCCCCGCCATGGCCGCCAGCAGGCACATCGGCACGATCAGGATGATCGCCAGCGGCAGCGTCAGGCTCTCATATTGCGCCGCCAGCACCAGGAAGACGAAGAGCACCGCCAGCGCGAACACGAGGCCCGCGGTGCTGCCCGCCATCTTCTGCTGATAGGCGATGCCGGTCCACTCGCCCGCATAGCCGGCAGGCAGCTGCGCCGAGAGCTTCTCCATCGCGTCGAGCGAGGCGCCCGAGCTGTAGCCCGGCGCGGTATCGCCATCGACTTCCACCGCCGGGAACAGGTTGTAGCGCGTCACGCGATACGGGCCCGTCTTGTTCTCGAAGGTCGCGACCGATCCGATCGGCACCATGCCGCCGGCGTCCGAACGCGTCTTGAGGTTGGCGATATCGGCCTCGGTCGCCCGGAAGGGCGCGTCGGCCTGCGCGGTCACCCGGTAGGTGCGGCCGAGCATGTTGAAGTCGTTCACGAAGGCCGAGCCGAGATAGACGTTGAGCGCTTCGAACACCCGCTCGGGCGGCACGCCCAGCATCTCGGCCTTGCGGCGGTCGATATCCGCGAAGACGCGCGGCGTCGCGGTGTTGAAGAAGGTGTAGACTTGGGCGAGGCCGGCCGTCTTGTTGGCCTCGCCGATCAGACCGAAGGCGGTGTTGCCCAGCGCCTGATAGCCATGCTCGGCGCGATCCTCGACCATCAGGCGGTAGCCGCCGGCCGAACCGATGCCCTGGATGAGCGGCGGCGGGACCACGAGCAGCATCGCCTCGTTGATGTCGGCGGTGCGCTTGCGCGCCTCGGCCATGATGCCGGCGATGTTGACGCCGAGCTTCTTGCGCTCCTCGAAGCTCTGCAGCGGGACATAGGCGGCGGCGCTGTTCGGGGCGAGCGTCTGCGACGGGCCGTCGAAGCCCGCGAGCATCACCGATCCCTTGACGCCCGGGATCGGCAGGATGCGCGCGACGACCTTGCGCATCACCTCGTCGGTGCGTTCGAGCGACGAGCCTGGCGGCAGCTGGATGACGGTGAGAAAGTACCCCTGGTCCTGCGCCGGGATGAAGCCGACCGGGGTCACCCAGAAGGTCGCGACCGTCGCGGCGATCAGGCCGAGATAGGCAACCATCATCCGCTTGGGTCGGGTGACCAGCTTGTGGGTGAGGCGGGCATAGCCGTTGCTCATCCGCTCGAAGCCGCGATTGAAGCCGTCGGCGGCGCGGCTGATGAAGCGCCCGAACCCGCCGCGCGGGGCATGCTCCTCATGCTTGAGCAGCACTGCGGCGAGCGCCGGGGACAGCGTCAGCGAGACGAGCAGCGAGATCGCGGTGGCAACCGAGATCGTCACCGCGAACTGCTTGTAGAAGGCGCCCGAAAGACCGTTGAGGAACAAGGTCGGCAGGAACACCGCGAACAGCACCAGCACGATCGCGACGAGCGCGCCCGACACTTCGTCCATCGAGGTGCGCGCCGCCTGGAGCGGAGTCATCCCCTGCGCCAGATTGCGCTCGACATTCTCGACCACGACGATCGCGTCGTCGACGACGATGCCGATGGCGAGCACCAGCCCGAACAGCGACAGGTTGTTGAGCGAATAGCCCATCGGCAGCAGCACCGCCATGGTGCCGATCAGCGACACGGGGATTGCCACCACCGGAATGATCGCCGCCCGCCACTTCTGGAGGAACACGATCACGACGAGGACGACGAGGATCACCGCTTCGCCGAGCGTGTGGTACACCGCGTCGATCGACTGGGCGATGAACTCGGTGGGGTTGTAGATCACGCGATATTCGAGGCCCTTGGGGAAGGTCTTCGAGATCGTGTCCATCTCCGCCTTGATCCGCATCGCCGCGGCGAGCGCGTTGGAGCCCGGGCGCTGGAAGGCGGCGAGGATCACGGTCGGCTTGTTCGAGAGATAGGTGTTGGACGAATAGTCGGCGGCGCCGAGCTCGACGCGGGCGACGTCGCTCACGCGGACCTGGCGGCCCTCGCTATCGGTACGGATGACGACGCGGCCGAACTCGGCCGGGGTCTTGAGACGGCCCTGCGTCTCGACGTTGAGCTGGAAGGCATTGCCGCTGGGCTGCGAACCCGGCTGGCCGAGCGTGCCGGCGGCCACCTGGATGTTCTGCCCGCGCAGCGCCTGGACGATGTCGCCCGCGGTGAGGTTCAGCGCGGCGGCACGGCCGGGATCGATCCACACCCGCATCGCATAGTCGCGCGCACCGAACATGCGCACGTCGCCCACGCCTTCGAGCCGCGCAAGGCGGTCCTTCACCTGGGTCAGCGCGTAGTTGGAGATGTAGCTGCGGTCGATCGAGTTGTCGGGCGAGATCAGGTTGACCACCATCAGGAAGTCGGGGCTGGTCTTGCGGGTGACGACGCCGAGGCGCTGCACTTCCTCGGGCAGGCGCGGGATCGCGACCGCGACGCGGTTCTGCACCAGCACCTGCGCGGCATCGAGATTGGTGCCGGTCTTGAAGGTGACGGTGATCGTCACGTTGCCGTCGCCGGTCGACTGCGACGACTGGTAGAGCATGTCGTCGACGCCGTTGATTTCCTGCTCGATCGGCGCCGCGACGGTTTCCGCCACGGTCTCGGCCGAGGCGCCGGGATAGCTGGCCGTCACCGTGACCGTCGGCGGCACGATGTCGGGATATTGCGAGATGGGCAGCGCGAAATAGGCGATGCCGCCCAGGATCGTGATGATGATCGCAATCACCGCCGCGAAGATCGGGCGGGTGATGAAGAAGCGTGAGAGGCGCATGGCCTTCTCCTTTTCCTAGCGGACGCGCGTGCTCGCGCCCGCGCAAAGTCACGCGGACGGGCACACGGGAAACTACCTGCCGCCGGGCCGGTGGGGTGGCCCGGCGGCAGTTCGGTCAGCGGGCGAAGGTCGCCTGGCCCGTGACCGGAGCGGAGACGATCGGCGCGTCGGTCGCGGCGTTCGGCGTGATGGTGCCGGCCTTGGGCTGCACCTTGCCGCCGGGCTGGGCGAACTGGGTGCCGGCGATCACCACCTTGTCCTGGGGCGCGAGGCCCGAACGGACGATGCGGAGGCCGTCGACCACCGGGCCGAGCACCACGGGCTTGGGCACCACGGTGCCGTCGGCGCCGACGGTGAGCACCAGCTTGCGCGCCTGGTCGGTCTGGATCGCGGCGTCGGGCACCAGCAGCGCCTGTGCCTTGCCGCCCGCGGCGAGCCGCATGTTGCCGAACATGCCCGGTGTCAGGAACATGTCCTTGTTGGACAGCACCGCGCGACCGCGGATCGTGCCGGACTTGGGGTCCAGCCCGTTGTCGGTGAAGTCGATCTGGCCCTTCCAGCGATAGTCGCCTTCGTCCTGCAGCCGGATCTCGACCGGGCTGGCCGAAGACCCCGCAGCGCGCTTGGCCTTGAGGAACAGGGCTTCCGAGCCGTCGAAGGTGAAGTAGATCGGATCGAGCGCGTTGATCGTGGTGAGGAGCGTACCGCCCTGCCCTTCCCCGGCGGCGACCAGATTGCCGGGATCGACCTTTCGATCGGAGATGCGGCCCGCAATCGGCGCGCGCACCTGGGTGAACTCGACGTCGAGCGCACGCGCGCGGACCCGGGCCTCGGCCGCGGCGACCGCGGCAGTGGCGGCGCGGACGCGGGCCTGGAGACGTTCGACATCGCTCTTGGAGACGGCCTCGACGCTCACCAGCCGCTGGGCGCGGTCCAGGTCGGAGCGGGCGAGCGCCAGATCGCTCTGCGCGCTCGCCACGCCGGCCTTGGCTTCGGCCAGCGCGGCGGTGAACGGACGCGGATCGATCGTGAAGAGGAGCTGGCCCTGCTGCACGACCGCGCCGTCCTTGAAATGGATCGCGGTGACGGCGCCCGAGACGCGCGGCCGCACCTCCACGGTGCGGCTCGCCTCGAAGCGGCCGACATATTCGTCCCACTCATTCACTTCGCGGGCGAGCGGCGCGGCGACGGTGACGACGGGTGCGGCCGGCGCTGCCACGGCAGGCGCATTGCGCCCGCTCAGGCTGAAGCCGGCGGCGACCACGCCCACCGGCACGACGACCAGCGCCGCCTTCTGCCAGGTGCGCAGACGCTTGGGGCGGCGTTCTGCCACCGCTTCGCCCTCAATGGGCGCGTGCATATTCATGATGGTTCCCCTGATTCATCGCCGCGCGACCACGGCTGATGCTGGTGAGCAGCGTCTCCAGCTGGCCGGGCGTGTAGCCGGCAGCATGGAAGCGCTGGATTTCGGACTGCGGCACGCGGAAGCCGCGATGCCACGAGATGACGGCGATGCGGCGCAGCGCCTCGAGCTTGGGATCGGCAAGCCGCGGGTTGCCGCGCTCGCCGCCGAAGATCACGCCGAGCGCGATCGAGAGGCGGCTGGGCGCCTCCAGCGAGGACATGCGGTCCTTCTGGGCGATCGCGACGACCTGCCATTCGAGCGCGCTCAGCTTGGTTTCCTCGCGCGGGATGGCGAGGAAGGCGGGGAGCGCGGCGGCGTTGCCGGCCATGTCGGTGAGATCGAGATATGCCATGATGCTTCTCCCTCGGTTGTACCGACGGCGAGCAACGCTCCGCCTTTCCCGCAAAACCCCTTTGGCCGCAGGCGTCGGTAGGATGTGTCGTGGATGCGCGACACCCAGCGCCGCGAATTGCTCACAGCGTTCGGCTGCTCTCGCGAAAGAGCGCGCGTGAATTGAACCGACGTCCGCGTGGAAGCGAGCGTCGTTACTGGACGATTATGGAAGGTTCGAGCCTAGGGCTCACCCCGTTTCTTGCGTGCAAGCTGGCGCATGTCCGCGTCTCCGTCTGCCCCGCGAGCCCCGAGAGGCGGCGGATCACTTTCTATACCAGTCGGTATATAAGTCGCGCTGCGGTGCGTCAACAGCCTTTTTATACCGGCCGGTATTTTTCTTCGCAAGCCGGATTTCGCATGGCCGAAACGATTTATCGTGCCGGCCACATGGCCAGGCTGGTCTGCACGAGCCGTTCGAGATCGGCGCAGGTCGCGCCCGATCCGCCCTGCAGTGCGATGCCCTGGATCAGCGCGATGATATAGGCGGTCAGCCCTTCCGGATCGGCACTGCCGGGAAGGTCGCCTTCCGTCCGCGCCCGTTCGAACCGGGCGACGATCGCCCGCTTTGCCGACTCGCCGCGCTTCAAGACCTCCTCGCGAATCGACTCGGCCTCGACGCCGCATGCGACCGAATTGATCACGCCCATGCAGCCCTTGGGATCGCTGGTGTCGCGCTGTCGCTCCAGCGCGCCGCGCAGCAACGCCTCCGCCACGCCGCGCGCGGTGGGCGCTTCCAGGGCACGTCCGATATAGCAGAGTTTCTCGCGCTCGTAGAGGTCCAGCGCCTTGCAGAACAAGGCTTCCTTGTTGCCGAAGGCAGCGTAGAGGCTGGGCCGGGTGATGCCCATCGCTTCGGTGAGATCGGTCAGCGAGGCGCCTTCATAGCCCTTGCTCCAGAAGATACGCAGCGCCGCGGTCAACGCCTCTTCGACGTCGAATTCGCGGGGGCGGCCCTTGGCCACAGTACAGGCAGCGGTTTTCATAACGAGCGGTATATAACCCTGCCGGCAAAGGATTGCCAGTACGCGCTTGTCCGCATCGGCGGAGGCGACACGCCCCCGCCGAGCGCCGTCTTTACGGGCGAACGCCGCGCACGCCGTTGAGCACCGCCAGCGCCGCGATGCCGAGAAAGGCAGCGCTCGTCCACGGGCGCGCCTTGGCGAAGCTCTTCGCCTTCTCGGCGATCGGGGCGTCGCCCGAGAAATGGGCACGGATATCGTCGGTAAGGGCAGTCTTGCCGTTCGAAACGGTCTTGGTCGCGTCGGTCATGATCGTCTCCGTTGATCCGGGCGCAGCTGCCTGCGCACCCCGCCCCAACGCCCGTCGCCGCGCGGGTTTCCCCAAAAACAAAGGCCCCGGCCTTTCGGCCGGGACCAGGGGTCGTCGGGGGACGAGGGGATCAGAAGGTAAGGCGCACACCCACGCGATAGGTGCGGCCGATCGTGTCGTAGAGCGCCGGATTCACGTCGAGGCCGGTATTGGTCTGCGGCGAGGGCGCGGGATCGACGTTAAACAGATTGTCGACCTTGAAATAGGCCTGCACGCCGGAGGTCACCTTGTAGGATCCGCCGAGGTCCACATAGAAGGCGCCGGGCATGAAATTGCGGCTGATCGTCGGGTTGTTGCCGGTCGAGGCCGGGCAGCCGGTCTGGCAGACGACATATTGGTTGCCGAACACGCCGTCGGAGAACCAGCGCTCCTGCACCAGCAGGCTGAACTGGTCATTGTCGTAGCTCTGGATCGCCAGCCACTTCCATTTGGGCGTTGCGCCCGTATTGGCCCCGGCATTGTCCACCGTCGCCACGCCCGCGATGCCCGCGCGGACCAGGAACTCGCTGACATGGGTGCCCAGCGCGCGGACCGTGAAGTTGCCCGGCAGGCCCAGCGGACGTGCCCAGCGATAGCTTGCCTCGATGTCGACGCCGCTGGTCTTCCAGCTCGCCAGGTTGAACGGCTGCACGTTGATGAAATTGCCGCCCTGGACCGGGCTGTTGAGGACGAAGCCGCCGCAGAAGGCCTGATTGCCCTCGAAGCAGAAGCGGACGATTTGGTCGGCCGACAGCGTCGAGACCACGCCGCTCAGCTTGATGGTATAATAGTCCACCGAAACGCTCAGGCCCGGCAGCCAGTGCGGATTGGCCAGCGTGATGCCCACGGAGGTGTTGCGGGCGATTTCCGGCTTCAGGTTGGGGTTGCCCACCGTGTTCTGGAACGCCTGCACCGCGACGTTGCGGAACGGATCGTTGAAATTCGGCAGCGTGGTGACGGTGGGGGCGGCGAACAGTTCGGAGAGGTTCGGCGCACGCACGTCGCGCGAGGTCACCGCGCGCAGGCGGATGCCGTCGATGGGCGTGTTCCAGGTGCCGCCCAGCTTCCACGCCCAGATCGAGCCCGAGGTGCTGTAATGGGTGTATCGCGCAGCCGCGTTGAGGTTGGCGCGGCCGAGGCTGTCGCTGTCGAGCAGCGGCAGGTTCACTTCGGCGGAGGCTTCGTAGACATTGTACTTGCCGCCGCCATTCTTGTAGTTGCCGGCCGCCCAGTTGCTCCCCTGCGCCGCGTTGAGCAACGGATCGACCGGATAGGCGGCACTGTTCGGGCTGGACGCGCCGGCGCCGTACGGGTCGGCGTTCACCCGGTAGAACTCGCGGCGATATTCGCCGCCGATCGCGAGGCTGAGCGGACCGGCCCAGAGATCGATCAGATTTCCCGAGAGATTGGCGCTGACCACGTCCTGGGTCAGCTTGGTGTGCTGGAACGGGCCATTGGCAGGGGTGACATAGGCAAGCGCGGAAGCCGAGGGGGCGAAGGCGCCGAAGACGTTGATGGGCTGGCAGCCCGCCGCCCGCGCGACCGGATCGGCGCAGACGATCGCACCATTGAGGCTGATCGCGTTGGTCGCCGCGACATAGCGGTTCTGCAGCACGATGTCGTGGACGTTGATGTCGGCGATGGTGACGCCGTGCTCGTAATAGGCGTCGTAATTCCACTCGCCCCCCGCGGCGGTGAACTTGCCCTTGGCGCCGAGCACGCCGCGATACTGGCGGCGATCGGTATAGACCTGCGGATCGGGGAAGGCTCCGTTGCTGGTGCCGAAGTTGAACTGCGTGATGCCTGCGGTGGTGCAGCGATCCCGGATGAGCTGCGGCAGGAACGGATTGGCGCACTGCACGGTCAGGTTCGGGCGGTTATAGCCCGGGCTCGGCTGGTTGTTAGTCTTGACCTGCCCGATGTTGAGCGTGCCGTAGATCTCGTTGCCCGGCGCGATGTCGTAGCCGATGCGCGTGTAGCCGACGACGCGCTGCAGCTTGGAGACGAGCGACGCGCCCGAACCCGGCGCGCCGGTGAGGTCGCCGCCGACGCAGAAGCTGTTGCCCGGATAGCAGTTGCTCACCCGGCCGGTGCCCAGCGGCTGGCCGCCGGAGCCATAGTTGAAATTGTACGGCGTGCCATTGGCGTCGAACGCGATGCCCTGGAGCGGGCCGTTGTTGATCAGGCCATAGCGGGCATATTGATAGGGCTGGGCATAGTCGCTGTAGACGAACTGCGGCGACCCGTTGTTGGTCTGGCCGGTGTTGAGCAGCGTGGTCGCCTTGTACCAGGTGCGGCTGCGGGCGAGATCGGTGCCGAAATCACCGGGGCCGACACCGCCGTCATGCGCATATTCGCCGCTGACGATCAGGTGGAGCCTGTCGCCCGCGAACGAACGTCCCCAGGCGCCCTGCGCCAGGATCTGCTTGTTGTCGCCATAAGTGGTGATGCCGCCCTGGAGGTTGGCCTTGAATCCGGTGAAGCGGGTGTCGGTGATGAAGTTGACCACGCCGCCCACCGCGTCCGAGCCGTAGGAGGCGGACGCGCCGCCGTTCACCACGTCGACGCGCTGGACGAGCAGCTGCGGGAACAGGCTGATGTCGGGCACGCCGGTGACGTTGGCGGCGGCGACGCGCTGGCCGTCGAGCAGGGTCAGCGTGCGGATCGGCTGCAGGCCGCGCAGCGAGAAGGAGCTGAGGCCCTGCTGGCCGCTCGAGGTGCTGAAGGTGCCGGTCGCGGCGCCGGTCGAGCCCTGGAGCGAGGGCAGCTGGGCAATGGTGTTGAACAGGTTGGGCTGCGCGTTGGCGGTGATCTGCTCCGCGCCGATCACCGTGGTCGGCGTGGGCGCGGTAAAGCCGCTGGCGACGATGCGCGAGCCGGTGACGGTGATCTGGGCGGGTTCGGCATCGGCGGGTGCCGGCGGCTCCTGGGTGGGCACCGTGGCCGGTGCGGGCGCGCTGGTCTGCGCCGCGGCGGTGCCGGTGAGCCCCATTGCGGCGAGCGCGATCAGGCTGGCGCCGCAGAGCTGCCGATGCGGTACGAAAATCCCCTTCATGGGCCGAACCCCTCCAATGTTTTCCGGTCGTTATCCGACCCGTGGCGATGATGGTTCGACGCTAGTCCCGCGCGCGGCCGCCGACACGTACGACATAGGTGGTAGACGGCCGCGGCCGCCGTTCAGGGACGCGTGGCGTAAAGCGCGTGGTGCGTGAGGATGAAGAGCGTGCGCCCGCCCTCGCCGCCGAACAGGATCTGCAGCGGGCGCTCCGGCACGTCGATCCGGCCGACCTGCCGGCCGTCCGCCGCATAGACGAACACCTGTCCGTTCGCGACATAGACCCGCCCGTCCCGCGCCACCGCCACGCTTTCGCCGCCGCGACTGGCGAAGGGCTTGAGGTTGGTGAGCGTGCCGGCGGGCCCCACCGTGCCGGAATAGGTGATGTTCTCCGATCCGTTGGTGACGAACAGCCGCTCGCCCGGCTTGCCGCCGACCAGCCCATTGGCGTTGAGCGCGTGCGACCAGCGCCAGCCGACATGGTCGATCGGCCCCTGCTGCCACACCCGGAAGGCGGGCAGCGCGACGCTGCCGTCGGGCGAGACATAGGCCTGGGTCTTGGGCTCGCCCGCTTCCCTGGCGAACAGCTCGGCCATGGTGGTGAACTGGTAGGTCTGGTGGTTGAGCTGGTCGCGGAATTCGCCGTTCGCCCACCAGTTGACCGGCAGGAGCGTCTTCGCGCCCGCCCCCGCGCCGATCGGGGTGGGCTCGATGCGGGTCAGCTGGTCGCGCGGTCCGTCCGGATCGATCGAATAGACCGCGCCCTTGGGCCCCAGCGACGACAGCACCAGCAGATGGCCCGAAGCGTCGACCGCGAGGTTCACGGCGTCCAGCGCATGGTCGCGGATGATCTCGAGGCCCTTGGCCTCGCTCCAGCGCTGGATGCGCTGGAAGCGGCGGTCGATGAAGTAGAGCCGACCGGCCGCATCCACGGTCGCGCCGGAGATCGAGTAGAAGCCGTCCTCCAGCTTCTCGACCTTGGACGATGCGGGCTTTTCCGCCACCTGCCGCTCGGCAGCGCCGATATCGAGCCGGGCGAACTCGCGCTCGCGCACCAGCCGCTTGCCGGTCACGTCCTGGATGGCGTTGTCGAACGGATATTTGCTGGCGCGCAGGAAGGTGCCGCAGCCTTCGTCGTCGCACGCGGCATAGCCGCTCTCGGCGTTCACATGCACGTTGCGGAAGCGGATGTCGGCGGAGTTGAACAGCCGCACCGCGCTCGGCGCCGGATGATAGCTGCGCGTCACCCGATAGCCATGATAATTGGCGAACAGCAGGTTGCGCGAGTTGCGGATCTCCAGCGAAACCGCATCGGGGCCGTCGCCCACTTCCTGCTCGGTCTGGGGGGCGAGGAACTCCCAGTTCTGCACATTGTCGAGCACGAACTCGTTGCGCACGTGATGCTCGACCGACATTTCGTACACATGTCCCGGCGTGCTGGTGTTGGTGACATAGAAGCCGGCCTGGGCGAAGGTGTTGGGGCTCCACACATCGGTGAAGGTGCCGCCGCCATTGTCGGTCACCCAGATGCTCGGATATTGCGCGTCCCACCGCCCGTCCGCCACCGGGTCGCCGCTGCGCGCCTGCTGCGTGCCGAGCGGCTTGCCGTCGGCGGTGGGGGTGCCGCCGCCGCCCATGATCTTGACGTCCTGCATCAGGCTGTTCGCACCCGAGCGCCACAGCACCGCCGAGGCGCGCGGGTTCACCCGGCCGGTGAACAGGCCGAGGCCGGAGAGGATATTGTCCCCGCCCTGCGGCGTCTCGAGGATGGGGTTCACGCTTCCCAGCCCGGCATGGGCGGGATTGTTGTCGGGGATCGTCAGCTGGGTGATCGCCGGGTGCAGGCCGATCAGCACCGTGTCGGGTCGCAGCTTCAGCCGGTCGGTCACCTTGTAGAAGCCGATCGGCAGATAGAGAACGCGGTTGCCATCGATCGCCTTCTGAAGCGCGGCGGTATCGTCGGTCGTCCCGTCGCCCTTCACGCCGAGCTTGCGGACGTTCACCCACGCGTTCATCGGGGGCAACGCGCGCACGGCCGGTCCGCGCGGCGCCGGCAGGCTGGCCAGGGGTTCGACCTCGGCCTGGAGATCGTAGCTCCCCATGTCGCCGAGCGCGGGCACCTTCAGGCCATAGGAGAACGCACCGACCCGGTACGCCCGCCCCTTCCCCGCCACCGTCTTGCCGCTCTCGCGGAAACGGGCGAAGACCGGGCTGTCGATCGCCACCGCATTGTCGAAGCCGACCTGGGTGAAGACGTTGTTCTCGTTGGAGATCACCACGCCTGCCTTCGAGACGCGCTCGAACCGCACGTCCTTGCCGTAGAGCGAGTCGGAATAGCCGCGGTCGATCTCGATCCCCACCGGCGTGTCGCGGATCGCGACATTGACCAGCGTCAGGTCCACCTCATGCTCGCGAATCGCCGCCTCGCGCTGGCCGTCGAAGGTGGAGTCGATCAGCGTGAACTGCCAGGCGGGCGAGGTCTTCTCGGTGACGATGCCGTAGCGCCCGCCCTTGAACGCGACCTTCTCCATCACGTTGCCGGCCTGGTAGACGCCGGCAAAGCCCGAGCCGGTCCGGAACTCCATGTGGCTGAGGAACGCATGCTGCGCCATGCGGAAGCGTACCCCCGCCGCTGCGGGGTTGCCGGCGCCGATCTCGATGTCGACGTTGCTCATCGACGAATAGAAGGTTCCCGAATTGGCGTCGCGGACGACCCGGTCGCGCGGAACCACCGTGGGCACCGGCACCGGCACCTTGCCGACGGCGTACTGGTCGTCACCGCCGAACACGATCATCGTCGAGACGCCCTGCTGGAAGCCGGGCGTGTTCGCGCCGAGCAGGATCACCGGTCGCGTCGCACCCACGCCATAGACGCGCACCCCTGCGGGCACGACCAGCGTGCGGCTGATCCGGTAACGGCCCGAGGGCAGGAACACCACGCCATGCCGCGTCGCGTCGCGTGCATCGTCCAGCGCCTTCTGCAGCGCGGCCGTGTCGTCGGCCTTTCCGTCCCCCCGTGCCTTCACCGTCACCGCGCGCGGCTCGTCGGGTGCGGTGGGGAAGAGCGACGCCTGCTGCGCCAGAGCGGGAGCGGTGAGCGAGGTCGCGACGAGCAATCCGGCGAGCAGGCAGCGCATATGTATCCCCATCCTAACTATCTGATTGCAATAGCTATCCCATGCGCTGCGCGGCGGCACCTGCGACCAAGGTCGTAGTTTCCAGCGGGGGCCTCGCCTTTCACAAGCAGGCCAGCCTTGCCCGGAGCCGAAACACCATGCCCAGCCTGCCCGCCGGATCGCCCATCCCCGGCGCCGTGATCGTGATGGGGGTGAGCGGCTGCGGCAAGTCGACGCTGGGCGCGCTGCTCGCCGAAGCCCTTGGCTGCCCGTTCCTGGAGGGCGATGCCTTTCACGCCCCCGAGGCGGTCGCCAAGATGCGCGGCGGCGAGCCGCTCACCGATGCCGATCGCTGGCCGTGGCTCGATCGGCTGTCCGCCGCCGTCACGCAATCCATGGCCCGGCACGGGCGGGCGGTGGCGGCCTGCTCGGCGCTGCGGAGCGTCTACCGGGACCGCCTGCGCCACCGCATCGCCGCCCCCGTGCAGTTCGTCCTGCTCGAGGCGGATCGCGCGGCGCTGGTCGCGCGGATGGCGCGCCGCCCCGGCCACTTCATGCCGACGAGCCTGCTCGACAGCCAGCTCGCCACGCTCGAGCCCCCCTCCCCTGCGGAAACCGCGCTGGTCCTGCCCGGCGCCCTGCCCGCCGTCGACTTGCGGGACCGGGTATTGGCGCATCTGGACGGTCTCGCGCTCAGGGCATGAGGCGGCGGCGCCCCTCCCCCAGGTGCCAGCGCATCGCCAGCGCAGCGCGCTCGGGGTCCTGCGCGCGGATCGAATCGACGATCACCTCATGCTCGTGCAGCATCACCGCGACGACCTCGGCCGAGCGCGACCGCGAGATGTCGACCCCCGCCTGCATCACCTTCTCCACATCCGGCCAGAGGGCGTCGAAAGCCTGCTGGAAGGCATGGTTGCCCGTCGCGTCGGCGATCGCGCGGTGCAGCTCGCGATCCTCGACATGCGCCGGCGCGCTCGAGAGCAATGCGGCGCGCAGCCTGCCCAGGGCGGCATCCAGCGCGACCATCTGCTCGGGCGTGCGCCGAACCGCGGCCAGCCGCGCCGCTTCCGTCTCCAGCACGAAACGCACCTCGTAGCTGCCCAGGGTCAGCGGGAGCTCGGCAAGCGGCATGAACGCCGCCAGCCGCTCCGAGGGCCGCCCCTTGACGAACGAGCCGGCCCCGCGGCGCACCTCGGTGATCCCGTCGGAGACGAGGCGTACCAGCGCCTCGCGGACGATCGCGCGGGAGACGCCGCACATCTCGGCCAGGCGCGCCTCGGATGGCAGCCGGTCGCCGACCGCCAGCCCTTCGGATTTGATCCACTCGACGATCGCCGCATAGGCGTGGTCGGCAAGGCGCGGCTGCGTCATCGCGCGGTGCCCTGAATCTGTCGTGCCGCCATGGTCCTCCCCCGCCCGCAGCGCCTGCTGGCACTGGAACCTATCAGACAGGTTTAGCCAGCCAGCCGGCGAAATGCTAGTATTCACCCGCCAAGCGCACGTCCCACGTGATTTTGCGCTTGAACCTGTCCTACAAATCTGCGTAGTTAACGTTAACGAATCTGGAGGCAGCGACCTCGCAAGCGGATCGATCAGGGAGAGAGGGCATGCACGCCGCGACTCAAGCGCAACCGGCCGAACGGAACAGCGGCGACGCCGCGACCCCGCCTCGCCTTACCCCCACCCAGATGGAAGTGCTGCGCTGCGTGCACTCCGGGCTGCTCAACAAGCAGATTGCCTATGAGCTCGGCATGGCCGAGGCGACCGTGAAGGTTCACATGACCGCGGTCATGCGCAAGCTCAACGTGCGCAACCGCACCCAGGCCGCGATCGCGGCGGGTCAGTTCGGCTGGTAGGTTCGCGCTATCGGCTCAGGCCGAAAGCAGCCGGCGTTCCAGCAGCGCCTGGACGTCGCGGCGGCCGTCCGCGATCAGCAGCACGAACACATGATCGACGATGACCCGGTAGATCAGGCGATAGGGCGGCGCCACGATCTGCCGGAACTCGCGGATGCCGAGCGCATCGAGTTCGCCCGGGATACTGCCCCGATCCGGAAACGCTTCCAGGCTGTCGATCCTGGTCAGCATCATGTCCAGAAACGCGTCCGCCTGTTCCGCCGATCGGTTCGCACCGATCCATGCGTGGATCTCGGCGAGGTCGGTTTCGGCGCCGTCGGTGAGATAGACCGTGTGGCGGACGCTCATGCCGCGGTGTCGGTGCTGCCCTTGCGCAGCCGCGCGATGGCGTCGCGGGCGAGCG
The DNA here is from genome assembly GCF_025960285.1 of Sphingomonas sp. R1. Lineage (GTDB taxonomy): Bacteria > Pseudomonadota > Alphaproteobacteria > Sphingomonadales > Sphingomonadaceae > Sphingomonas. The sequence goes on from NZ_CP110112.1 coordinate 256,940, forward strand.
TGACACGACCTGCCTCCACATCGCGCGTGCCGAGCGCCATGAGCTTCAGCAACGCCAGCGTCTCCTGGGTGGCCTGATAGCTCGCCACGTCCTGCAGCACCGCCCGCGCCTCGCCATTCTGGGTGATGACCAGCGGAGCGCCGCCTTCTGCCAGGCCACGCAGGACGTCGGCAGCATTGGCTTTCAAATAACTGACAGGCTTGACCTGTTCGGTGTAGCGCATGCGACCTCCCAACCCTTTTGGTGGATTTTCAGACCATTATCGGTCCGAATATAGTCTTGAGAGGCCGTGATAACAATCGCGCTGCGCAGAAGTTGCGCCGTTTTGGCGCATAGCTTGCCGCTTTGAACGAAATATGAGATGTGTTGGCTAACTCTCATTCAACCGCGCAAAGCGAGGCACGA